>DATNRD010000260.1:0-25727 GCA_036703665.1 Candidatus Obscuribacterales bacterium | reverse complement strand
AAACACGAAAGGCCCCGCCGCACATCGGCAGGCGCGAGCTACACCTGGCAGCCGGGCAATGCTCAAGCTTTTACTTTTCCAGCCTCTGGCTCTGATTTCATGTCTATTTCGATGGCGCCAAACTCCTCCATTATGTCTTCTGCACGTACGCGACTATCATGATCTTCGGTGTGCACACCGACCAGCACCTTGCCTTCGGTAAGGTGACCGGCATACACCTTGGCCTCGTACTCGGGGACATCGAAATGCAGGAGCGCTCCCGTAATCACCCCGATGATGCCACCAGCCGCAGCACCACTCAAGGCAGCCATGAGCGGACCGGCGGCCAGCAGCGGCCCTGCCCCGGGGATGGCGAGGGCTGCCAGGCCTACCAGCCAGCCGCCTACGGCTCCCAGTGCGCCGCATGTCGTAACCACTTTGTCGGCGCCTTTGGCCTCCACTTCTGCTTCAGCCGCGACCAGGCGTAACTCGTCCGGGTCGGAGCCGAGAATGGAGATGTCCTGAGCCTTGAAGTCAGCGTTCTTCAACGCCTCTATTACCTGTGCTGCCGTGTGATAGTCCTCAAAGATGCCGATAACCATTTTGCCGGGCATTGCCAATCGCCTCCTTTGGGCTCTCGAGTCAACCGGGAGAATCCGCCTAGCTCTTGTTTGTCGGACTATATATTCCTATCTTACTCCGTCGGCTGCGCTTACAGCTCCTGGGGCTCCTGCTGCTTCATGCGGCGGGCGACGCCGCTGGCCATCGCTGCCTGCGCCACCGCTTCCGCGACGGATTCCGCCACCTTGGCATTGAAGACGCCCGGGACGATGTAATCTTCGTTGAGTTCCGAGGGCGACACCACGGAGGCGATCGCGTGAGCGGCTGCCAGCTTCATCTCTTCATTGATGTCCCTGGCATAGCAATCCAGGGCACCACGGAAGATACCGGGGAAGCACAGGACGTTGTTGATCTGGTTCGGGTAATCGGACCGTCCCGTGGCCATGATGCGCACGTATGGTGCTGCGTCCTCCGGCATGACCTCCGGCACGGGGTTGGCCATGGCGAAGACAATCGGGTCGCGGTTCATTCTGGCGAGATCTTTCGCCTCGATTGTTCCCGGACCGGATAGACCCAGGAAGAGATCGGCTCCTTCCAGGGCCTCGTGGATGGTGCCATGGAAATGCAACGGATTGGTATTGTCTGCAAACCATTCCTTGACGGCGTTCATATGCTCGGCACGGCCCTTGTAAATCGCGCCGCTGCGATCGAAACCAATCAGGTTCCTGACGCCTCCGGCCATCAGGATCTTGGAGCAAGCGACTCCGGCTGCGCCCACTCCCGATACGACCACTTTGAGCTCGTGCATCTCTTTGCGCACTATCTTCAGTGCGTTGATGAGAGCTGCCAGAACGACCACGGCCGTGCCGTGCTGATCGTCGTGAAAGACCGGTATGTCCAGCTCCTGCTTCAGGCGGGACTCTATTTCGAAGCAGCGCGGTGCCGATATGTCCTCCAGATTGATGCCACCAAATACGGGGGCTATGTACTTTACGGCCTTGATGATCTCCTCAGTGTCCTGCGTGGCCAGGCAGATCGGAAAGGCATCGACTTTGCCGAACTCCTTGAAGAGCATGGCCTTGCCCTCCATGACCGGCAGAGCAGCTTCCGGACCGATGTTGCCCAGACCAAGCACCGCCGAGCCGTCGGTCACCACAGCCACCGTGTTTCGCTTGATGGTCAGTTTGTAGACGTTTTCCAGATCGTCGTGTATAGCCATGCATATGCGGGCGACGCCGGGAGTGTACGCCATGGACAGATCGTCCCTGGTAGCCAGCGGCACCTTGTTGGTGATGCGGATCTTGCCGCCCAGATGCATGAGGAACGTGCGGTCGGAGACGTGCACGACCGTCACGTCCTCCATCTCGTCGAGCTGTTTTACAAGGCGCTGGCCGTGCTCCGTGTCGCGCACGTTTACGGTGATGTCTCGAATCATGAAGTCCTTTTCGAAGCCGGCGATATCGATAGCGCCGATGTCTCCGCCAATGTCGCCTATGGCCGAGGTCACCTTGCCGAGCATGCCCGGCAAGTTGCGGTATTTGAGCCTCAAGGTCACGCTGTAGCTGGCGCTCGGTCTGACCGGAGCATGGCTGCTCGGCTGCGATGCGCTGTTTCCGCCTGCTTTTTTCGCTGGTATGTCCGTCCTCGACATGATTGGCTTCCTGTTTAGTTGAGATGTCAAACCTGAAGTTTTATTAACCGACCTTGCCGGCTGCCGGCCTGCCCTTTCTCTGTCCCTTCAGTTGTCCGGGCGCCGCCTTTGCCTTACCGAGATTATTATGCCTCTATGCAAACAGCTTGAGTACGGTGCGGTTTAATAAGGGGAATTGCCAGAAGGAGAGGAGCCATGCGATCCAACAAGCGAGAAGTGGTTGGCAACTTCGAAATCGTCGATGATGATGTGCTGACCAGGCGAGAGGTGCTCATAATGGGCGCCATGGCCGCCGGCACCCTGGTGGCGGGCATGCCCGCCGGAGCCGAACCGGCTGCCGCCCCTGCCGGCAAGCCTGCGGGGACAGGCGAAGCAATCACGGCCAAGGATTTCAGCCCCCTGGTCAAAAAGAACATGGCGGGGCTTTCGGCCAATCAGATCGAGCAGCACCTGAAGCTGTACAAGGGCTACGTTACCAAGGCCAATGAAATCGACGCCAAACTCAAGGACGTGGACATAAGCTCGGCCAATGCCACCTACTCCCCGCTCCGAGAGTTGCTGGTGGAGCAGAGCTTCGCCCTGAATGGAGTGGTCTACCACGAGTTCTATTTCGGCAATCTCGGCGGCAGCGGCGGCGAGCCGCAGGGTGATATGCGCTCGGCTGTGGAAGAGGCTTGGGGTAGCGCCGGCAAATTCATGGACTACCTGAAGGCCGCCGGCAAGTGCATGCGCGGCTGGGTGATTGTTGGCTGGAACACGAGGGACGGGCATCTGCATTGCTATGGGCTGGACATGCACAACATGTGGGTACCGGCCAACGTCATCCCGCTGGTCGTGCTGGATGTCTACGAGCACGCTTACATGATCGACTACGGCATCGATCGCGCCAAATACCTGGACGCCTTCGTAAACAATCTCGACTGGGATGTCGTGGGCAAGCGCCTTGCCACCGCGCGCAAGCACCACGCCGGACCGGAATCCACGCTCTAGTCGCGATTCGCTGGTTCAGCTGCGAAGCTCAACCGCGCTCGGGGACACAGGGCGCTGCCTGGGCACCGCCGGCGGTGTTAGCGCCTACTTCTCGACGACGAATGACAGCTCGAGCTTGTTCGGTGCTGAGCCCGAGGGCGCGGAAGCCAGGACGCCTGCCTTTGGCACCACCTTTACTTCTCGGGCGAAGAAAACCTTCGATTGGCGCACCAGCTCTCTGTATTGATCCAGTGTTATTGGTGCTGCCCGGAAGGGCGTCTGCGGCACCGGATTGAAGGCGATGCTGATCGGGTTGGCGGACTGTGTCGGGTAGGCGTATACGAATATTTTCTCCTGACCGCCTTTGCCGCCTATCTCGTAGTCGAACTTGCTCTCCGGACCGCCGATGACCAGGGTGTCACCGCCTTTAAGAAAGTTCTCCCGCTGATAATCGTTGGGAAAGATCTGGGTCAACGTGCCGCCGTCGTAATCGAAGACCACCACGTTGCAGTCGGCGTTGCTGCTCACGGTGATCTCCAGCTTGTCGCCTACCTTGTAGCGCGGCGGCGAGCCGCTTCTATTAAGGTGCGCGGAAAGAACCAGCTCGCCCGCGGATGTGGTGTGGGAGACCGGCACCAGGTCGCTGGCTTCGGCGGTATCAATGCCGTTGGCGGGTGGCTTGCTCGATGCCTGCGCCGGCTTAGCCTTTTTGGCGGCTGCCTTGACCACCGGGTGTCCCGAGCCGGCGGCACCGGTGCCGGACTTTGCTTTGACCGCAGGCGCCCTGGTCTGCGCCGGCGCGACCGGCTTGACTGCCGGCGTGCTCTTTGGAGTCGAAATGACAGCGCTTATGCCGGGGGAGCCGGGCAATTCGCTGTAGAGACCACGGTCTGCAGACTTCTGCAGCTCGCGCGCAACAGGAGCCGAGCCAGGCTTTGGCTGTGGGCGACCGGAGCCGTCCTTGCCGGCGGCATCTGCCGGCGCGCATACGGTAGAAAGGCAGAGCGCAAGCCCGCCCAGGAATAGCAAATTACCCAGAGCCTTCATGTTAGTTCCCTCGCTGTGCCGTGGGCGCATCCATTACTAAGTGTAGAACGTTCTTGGGATCCGCCTTCTTAAAATCGCGGATGCGTTCCGCCAGCTCGTTGCCGTCAATCTTGAGCGGCTGCCCGGCCGGGTCGATCCGATCGATGTCTGATCTGGTTACGAGGGGAAAGTCGGAATTTAGGGCGACAACATGAAGTTTGTCGCGGGCGTAGTTCACCTTGAGCAGCTTCGAGCCGAAACGGTCTATTGTTCTGCTCTGCCCCGCCTTGACAAAGGCTGTAAAGCCTTGAGGCGGGTAGAGCTTAAGCACATGCCCGCCCTCGTCCACGTCGAACACGTACAGCCAGCAGTCGGTGCGCGGCACCAGGACCATCTGCACCTCGTCACCGAATTTGTAACCGTTGAGCGCCTTGTTGAAGCTCACGTCTACGGGCAGGATGGTCGGTTGCTGCAGACCCCAGCGGGCCTGGGTGGAGGGAAGCAACAGGAAGCAGGTCGCTGCTGCCGCGAGCAATGCGGCGGCAAGCCATATGATTGCCGCCTGGACCGTTGGGCGCAGATTGCCTCCTGTTAACATGCTGGCTGTTTCTCTTATCCCCAATTCTCGCAGAGCGTCCACCCAGAGCGCCAGCCGGATGGAGGTGGTGGGCAGGTTGAGCCCGGGAAGCGTTGCCGTGTCACCGCAGTGGATGGCCACCACCTCGTTGCCGGCAAACACCGGCGCTCCGGAATCTCCGGGCGAAAGCGCCAGGTCATGGAGGAGATGGAAGTCGTCGTTCCTTCTTAAACGGCCCAGGTACCGGCCATCCTGAGCGAGCGGATCGGGGGCGGAGGAAAGCTGCCCGAGGTGAACAGGGTACCTGACCGTGGCAATCGATTGATTGGTCGTAAGCGGTTGCCCGAAGGCGAAGGACAGCGGGCGCGCCGCCGTTTCAGGATGAGCCAGGACGACCGTAAGGACCGCCACGTCGAATTTCACCAGCTGGTCTGCCTGCCTCTCGAAGGACGGATGCAGTTTGATCGTCTGTACCGCGTAGCGGTTGCCGGAAGCTGGAAACTTCACGACTACCGTGCCGGGAGAACCAATGAATTGCTCGACCACGTGCCCGCAGGTGACCAGCTGGTTGGGGCCGGCCAGCCAGGCTTGTCCCAGCAGCACCTCCCTGCCGCTCTCGACCTTGACGACGTGCGCCAGCGACGGGCCGAGAAGCTCCGGGCGCGCCGGGATGGCTGAGGTTCCAAAGGTCTTGCTAGCGGGCACGCGTTTTACTTTCCAGGTGGCAGGGACGTGCTGCCACAATCATCAGTTTAGCAATGCTTGTTAATGGTTCATACAGGTTATCATTAGAGGCTTGTCTTAGTGCGAAGATGTAATTTGATCCACAGACATTCCAGGTAAGTTCTGGCTTTGCTGAGGAGTTGTTATTGAGAAATACCCGTGGTTTCAAGCCCGACTGACTTACAGGATTTTGTTCAGATTGCTCCGGAATGGCGAGAGCTCGTTCGCGGGCTGGTCGGCCAGGGGCGGCTGGCTATCCAGGAGGTCTTCAGTCAAATTGGGGCGCAGGCCATTTTTGCCAAGGCGCTTTCGCTGACGGAAGAGCGCGGGCGCTTTCTGGTGCTGGTTCGCGACGGCTACTTCCAGCCGCTGCTGTTCAAGATGCTCAGCTCCAACCAGAACTTGCGGCGCTTCTGGAGCCAGCGTCGCATGTCGGCCGAAGATCAGCGGCAGCACGCCATGTCCTTTTCCGTCGACCTGGCGCACAAGATGGAGGGCGTGCTCATAAAGCAGCTCAATCTCGGGGCCGAGGACGGCTTCAAGGTGCTCTTGCCGGCCTACATCCAGCGCAGCGTGCACAACGCCATCGTCGATTACATCCGCCAGGAATGGGCATGGGAACGGCAAACGCTGCAGGATCTCAACCTGGATCCCGAGCAGGACGACCCGCGCCAGGTTGTCGCCGACGACCTCAGGTACACGCCCGAGAGTCAGGCGCTTTCTAGCGAGCAGGTAACCCAGCTCAATGAGCTTCGCAAGCACCTCGTAATGATGCTTGCCGATCCTTCCTTTGCCAGGGAGCCGCTCACGGTGCTCGACTGCATATTTGGTATGGGTTTGACGGAAAGCTCCGTGCTCGGGCAGGAGATGACCATGCGCGAGGTCTGCGACCGCCTGAACATCCCGGGCGAGACGCCGGCCCGGCGCATCGCCCGCTGTCAGGTTCTGCTCGATAAGGGGCTGGATATGGTTCGCCAGTACATACGGGAGAACTTGCCGGGTATAGTCTCGGCCTGGCAGGGCGATCTCAACGTCAATTCGGCTTCCCGCAGGGAGCTGAGCCAGCAGCTGGGCATGACCGAAGGCGAGGTCGAGCGCCTGGTCGTCAATCGGCAGTACCGTTGCCTGGAAGACCTGGTCTCGCGCGGCGTGGTAAAACAAGCGCGCCTCAAGGATCTCAAAGCCAGAGGCGCCGTGGCAGCCTTTGTACCGGTGGACGTAAACTCCTGTACCGTGCGCGACATGGTGGACATACTGGGGCTGGACAAGCAGACCGCACAGCGACTGGCCTCGGAACGCCCCTTCACTGAGCTTACGGCCCTGGTAGCCCGGGGGTTGGTGGACAAGCAGACTCTGGATAAGCTCGTCGGACGCGGTGCTGTGCTGCGGGTGGCCAGCTCGGAAGCAAGGCGCATCGATTTAAATCGTGTCGATGCCGGCGAGATTACCGGCGCCGGTGTTCCCGAGCAGTTGGCTGAAAAAATTATCAACGGGCGACCGTTCCTTACCTGGTCGGAGCTGGAGGACTTTCTGGGGTGCGATTCAGCCACCTGGGCGATGATCCGGGGCAAATTTTGTTTGGGTTTGGTTCCCGGCTAATTTTCCTGGAGGGGCAGTAGTCACAGTGGACGTTGGAGGACCTGCCGGCCCGCAGGAGGCAAAAGGATTCCGGGGGTAGAAATCATGAGTAACCGCGTTGAAATAGCTCCGGAGATCGTTAGACTCGCCCAACGCAGAGCCCGATCGGTTGGCGCTGCTTTCGGGCTGGAACTGGCCAGGCTGGTGGTCGAGGAATCGATTCTACGAATGGACCCGGACGAGGGCTGGCTGCTCGACTCCGGCGACGCCTATGCAGCAGACGACGCCATGGTCCAGGCTCTGGGGGTCAACGACGTGGTGGTGAACGGCTGCCATCTGGATGTGCGCGTCCTCGAGGCGGACGGCAGCGTCCGCATCGCTGCCGCTCTGGCCGGCACCAGCTATCTGTCCTGGGGCAGCGTGGTGGTGAGGCTCGAGGGAGGAGGGGCCGGGGCTATCGTCGGCCACGTGTCTGCCGCCGCCTGGCAGCAGGCAGAGCGGCTCGGCGGTGCCGACCCGATGGTGCGTGTCCAGGTGACCGTGCCTTGCGAGGCCGACCTGAAAGAGGTCTTTGCCGGGCTGTCCAGCCAGGCTGTGCCCGGCATGCCGGAGACGGCCGGCAAGCGTCCGGACCGACACGAGTTGGCTGCCTTCGTCGCCCAACGCCAGGACATTGAAATCGCCAGACAAAGAGAGATTGTAGAGATGTTGATGAACAACCCGGAGCTCAGGGAAGAGCTAGCCGATGTCACCAGGCTCTGGTCGCAGGGCACGCTTTCGCGCATCCTGAGTGCGGCGGCCGTCTGGAACAGCCGCGTGGAGCGCATTGTCGATGCGCTCACTCCCAAGTTCGCGTCCTTGAAGCGCGAGGACGTACGCCGAGTAGTGCTGCGCACAGGCGAGGCTCTCGGTGGTCAGCCCGAGTCGCCCTATTTCCGCAAGGCGCTGCTCTCCTCGCTGGCGCGCGAGGAGCTGGTCCGCAGGGTCAAGGGCGCCGACATAGCCAAGCTGGCGCTGGTAGTCGAGAAGGTCCTGTCCGGGCGTTCTGCTGAGGATACCGTCAAGGGTTTTGTCAAGAACCGGGTAGCCATCGACGTTGCCCTGGCCGTCAAGCAAGGGCGCAGCAAGATGGAAGGATTCATGGCTGCCACAGCCGAAGAGATTGGCGCTGCTTTCCAGAGGCTTTCGCTCCAGCCGGCCTACGCAACTCACAGCAAGGAATCGGAGGCGGGTGTGGAGTCTATCAACGAGGCCTTGCAGATGCTGGAGGCCGGCGATGTAGCAGAGCAAATCCGCCAGATTGACAAAGAGCTTTCCGGGATCTGATAAGTTCTGAGATTGCCGCTCCATATCGGGTAAGATCGCCTCATGAGCAAGACCAAGGGCGATCTGGCCTGGCGATGTCCCAGTTGCGGAAATGAAAATGCTGCCGGGATGGGCTTCTGCATGGAATGTGGGGAGCCGCGCCGGGGTTTGACAGGCAGCTTTCCCGTGCAGGCGGGCGAGTCCGATAAGCCCACGGGAACGCAGACCTACACGAGGGAAATGGCTCCGGCCGAGACCCCGCAGGGGCGCGGGCGTGTCTGCCCGGCGTGCGGAAAGTTCGACCCGCTGAGCAATCGTTTCTGTGTTTACTGCGGGGCGAGCACGCAGACAGCCATGTTCGACCGCGCCATGCAGTCGCAGACAGCCACTCTCGAGGTGGAACCGCTGGCCGCACCACGCCGGGCGGTCCCGGCCCTGCCGCCCGGGGTCATGATTGGTGCCGCTGCGTTCGGTGTCGTAAGCGGAATTCTGGTTGGCATCTTTGCTTACTCCGCCTTCATTGAGGACATGATCGTCAAGAGCTCCTGGCCGGCCGCCGGTCTTGTCTTGTATGCCTCGCCTCCGCTGTCGCAGGTGACCGTTAAGGACAACACTGCTCGACATTTCGCGCTTGGACAGACCGGGCCGGAAGGTGAACTCACCGTCACCGATCTGCCGCCGGGCTCTTACACACTCATTCTTGCCGCCCCAGGCTACCAGACCTTCGCCCGCGACCTCCAGCTGGAACGTAACAAAGTGACCGTCATAGGTTATCCCCAGCGCATCCAACTAGCGAGTAAGGAATGATATAAATCAAAGTTAGTTTCATTCCCCGAACATGTTTACCTGTGACACCATTCCGGGAATAGCAAACTAGGTTAATCGCCGGAGGTCCCTCTTGATGTCAACGCCAAATCCCGGCGGCCCTCAGGCTCCGGTTGTCTGCCCGACCTGCGGCAGGCAGCTTCCGTCCGGGGCGAAGTTCTGTGGCTTCGACGGGACGAGGATCACGCGAGCGACCCAGACGGTGGAGACGGCAGTTGCGCAGCGACCACCGGCTGAGGAAAAGATATGTCCGGTCTGTTCGGTGGCTTATCCTGCCTATGCGGTGTTCTGCTCGGTCGATGGTGGCAGGCTGGTGCCGGCGCGCCCGGCGCAAGCCGCAGCGCAAGCCAGGGGCAGCGAGATTGACGAAGACGAGATGGTGCCTGCCACCGAGTTAATCGGGCAGATTGTAGGCGGCAAGTATCTGCTCGAGGAGTTCATCGGCGAAGGCGGCATGGCTGTTGTTTATCGCGCCACCCATGTGAACATGGAACGCCCTGTCGTGGTCAAGATATTGCAGGGGCGTTTGTCAACCAGCGAGAAGTCCGTGCAGCGCTTCGAGCGCGAGTGCAAGGTGACGGCTAAAGTCAGCCACCCCAATGTGGTGTCGGTTTTCGATGTCGGCTTCATCAACGGCAATCAACCCTATCTCGTGATGGAGTACATCAAGGGCGAGTCTCTGCGCGACAAGATCGATCGGGAAGGGCAGCTCCCGTTAAACGTGGCGGCGGCGATTCTCATACAGATCTGCCGCGGGCTGCAGGAGGCTCACAGCATGGGCATCATTCACAGGGATTTGAAGCCCGAGAACATTCTCTTGCAAGAGCGCAGCGACAGACCCGACTGGGTGAAGATCGTGGACTTCGGCATAGCGCACCTGTCCAGCGCCGGCTACCAGCGCCTTACCAAAACCGGCTCGGTTGTGGGCACAGCCGAATACATGGCACCGGAGCAGTTGCGCGACTTCCCGCTCGATACACGCTCCGATCTTTATTCCCTGGGAGTGATGCTCTTCGAGATGCTCACTGCCCGAGTGCCGTTCGAGGCCGATACGCTCGAGGCCATGCTCTTGAAGGCAATCATGGATCCGCCCGACCCGCCCTCCAAGTTCAGGCAGGACATCCCAGCCGGCTCGCCATTCGACAGGGTGGTGTTGCGAGCCATGGAGAAGGACCCGGACAGGCGCTACCAGACTGCCACCGAGATGCGCCTCGATGTCGAGCAGATTTACAACCAGTTGATGCTCTACCGGCGGGTGTAAAACTTAACGAAATCCAGCTGCGACAGGCATTCTGGGTTGCGAAGTGTCGATCTAGAATAGAGGCAGTGACCGGTCAAGGGTGCAAGCCATGTCTGATTTCAAGTTGGTCGAGCGTGTGGCATCGGTGAGGCTGCCCGCTGTCCTTTTGGCCATTTGTTCGTTTTTCTCTCAGGCGCTGCCTGCGCAGGCTCAAAAGCTGCCCCCCTGCGACCGCATAGACGGGTGCGAGATTAACATCCCGCCGCGACCAGTAAGGGACCCACCACGCTTTATACCGCCCCCGCCACCGCAGATTCAGACTCCGCCGCCGCGCGTCCCCGTTTTTGTGCCACCGCCCGCGCAGGCGGGCTTGCCCACGCCCACCTCTGCGGCCACTGATGTGACCAACACGGCGCTTGCCGATCCGGGGCTGGCCGACATCGGCGTACCCGAGCTGGCCTTGCTGGGGGTGAAGGTCTCCAAGGACTTCCCGGGACCGGAGGAGTTTACCGGAGAAACCACCGGCATCGATGTGCGCGCCGTGGAAGGCAGCGAATTTTCGCGCCCCAATCCTTACACGGTAGACCTGCGCTCGGGAGCGGTGCTCGTGTCGGTCAGGAAGCCCTCTCATCTTGCCCTGGTGAGCACGAAGTACGGCGAGGCCGTGATTGCCGCCAACGGCACGTTCATGATTCAGTGCGCCAGCCCACTGAGGGTCCTGAACATCGACGCACGCGGAGACAACGTCAAGGTAAAGATCAAGCCGATGGACGGACTGCCGGAAAAGGTGGTGACCCTGGCGCCTGGCTACGAGCTGGTGGTCGGTCCGGAGAAGCTCGGCAGGCAGGACCTCCGTCCGTCCGACGGGCTGGCCAGGCGTCATTCGAAGATTCTGGAGAACGGTCATATGGCGGTCAGCGAGTTCTCCGTGGAGAGCTTTTTGACCACCAGCCAGCTCATTGCCCAGATGGCGCAGGAACAGACCCCGCAGGTCAAGCAAAACCTTGCTGCCATGTCCAAGATGGCTGCCGTGCTCAATCAATTGAACGGCGTGCAGGGCTTTGTCGCCTCCAGCCCGAGCAGTCGCTAGCGCCACCGGCAGTGCAGAGAGGCTGAGCGGTGGTGCTGAGGATCGTCTGGTGTGCCGCCGGTCAAGCGGCTGCCATCAAGTCCGTGCGAGTACAATAGGGCTTGTTTGCCGCGCCTGTCTGGGCAGGCTTAGCAGGGCGGCTCTTGTGGCTGCGTGGGCGTAGGGTTGTTCGCCTCGGAAATTTCGAGATCAAACTCCGTCCTTCTGGTTGGTGCCTTTGTGGTAGCCGCCGTCCTGGCCGCGGCCTACTGTGCCGACGGGCGCGCCGGCTCCCGGTCTGAAGGCAGCGCCTCGCACGCAGCTGCGGATGGGGCCCTGGCCGGTCGTATCAAGCAATTGCAGGCGCAGCTGGATAAAGCTACGAGGAAGGGCAACGCCGAGGCCCAGGCGGATGCTCTCTACGATCTGGCCAAAGCATATTTCGATGCCGGGGATGCCGGCCGGGCAGAAGAGTTGATGCGCAGCGCTCTCGACAAGGAGAGCGCCCTCAAGCGTCCCGCCGCCTCCGTGCGCACGCGCGTGGCCCTGGCGGCAATCTTGACGGCCGAAAGACGGAATTCCGATGCTGAAGCCGTCTATCAAGAGGCCCTCAATCTTGCCCAGCAGCACGCCATGACCGAACAGGCGGCTTCGATTCTCGGGAATATGGGGGCGCTGGCGCTCGTGTCCGGCAAGACAGGCGAAGCCGAGGGGCTTTTCCAGAAGGGCTACGACCTGGCGCTAGCCAACGACGATGTGGTCGGGCAGGCAAACGCGCTTGTAAACCTCTCGGTGGTGGCGCGCTCGCGGGGCAGCGCCGAGACCGCCCTTGGCTATCTCGACAGGGCCCTGCCGCTGCTCAAGGACGCAGGTGACAATCGCCTGCTGGGGGCGGCGCTCATGGAGCTGGGTGCCACCAAATCGGATCTGGGCAAGCCGGACGAGGCTATGGTTAGCTACCGGGAGGCACTCAAGGTTTTTCAGGATGATTTCGAGCTGGTCTCGAAAGGCAAGGTGCTCCTGGCCATGGGGCAGATCCAGCTGAAGCTGGGCAGACCGGATGAGGCATGCGCCGGGCTCGAGGAAGCCAGAACCATCCTCAAAGAGCACCAGCCCCGTAGCTGGTACATAGACGCGCTGACCGCGTTGGGCACGGCGTATGCGGAAACAGGCAAGTTTGCCGATGCGGATAAAGCCTACCAGGAGGCCATGAATCTGGCTGGCGCCGCGGGAGCGGGAGCCAAGCAGCGGGCGATTCTTTCCGAGATCGGCTACAGCTACATGCTGCGCGGCTCTCCCGAGCGGGCCCTGAACAAATTCCTGGAAGCCTATTCGCGCCTCCAGTCCGATGCGCCTGCCGATCTCAAGACCAAGGCAGTCTTGCTCACGGATATCGCCACGTGTTACAAGGTTCTGGGCCAGGCTGGCGCCGCCGTCCGTTATTACCAGCAGGCCTGCGCGGATTTCGAAAAGTCCAACGATCAGGCAGCCCGGGCGGCGACTTATTCCAGTCTGGCCGTTGCTTACCTGGATAACGGCGTTTATCCGGAGTTCGAACGTTACTATGGGCTGGCTCGCGATCTCTTCAGCATGCTCAAAGACAGCAAGGGAGAAGCGCTGCTGGCCTACAACATGGCTCAGTACCACTTGCTTTTAGGACAGGCATCGGAGGCGGTACCGCTGTATGAGGAAGCACTGGCCAAGCTGAAAGCCGCTCACGATTCCAAGGGAGAAGGGCAGGTGCTGCGCGGGCTCGGGCTAGCCTACATACTGCTGGGGCGCACCGGCAAGGCGCTCGAGTGCTACAAGCAAGCCCAGACGCTGGCTGAGGCGAGCGGCAGCATCGAGGCGCGCTGGGACTGTGCTCTCGGGCTGGGCAAGGTCTACAAGGCCACCGGGCAATATGACCAGGCCATAGCGCAACTCCGTCGAGCAATGGAGCTTGTGGAGCAGGAGCGCAGCCAGCTTTCACGAGACACGTTCAAGACCTTCAACATGGACCTCCGGCAGGACTGCTTCACGGAGTTGATCGACACTCTTTTGCTATCCGGCAAGGTCGAAGAGGCTCTGGCGGTGGCTGAGCGGGGCAGAGCCAGGGCCTTCCTGGATCTTCTGGAGGGCAGGCGATCCCGGCGCCCGGGCCAGGCGCTCACAACCGGTTTTGCGCCGGTCGAGATAGACGCCGGACAAAAGGCGGCTGCCTCCTCACCGCCGCTCGTGGCCCGTGCCGCTGAGCCTGGAAGCCGGGGCGTCGAGGTGGTTCCTCGTGCCTCGCTGACCGTGGAGGCTTCGGCAATAAGCCCCATAAACGCTCTGCCTCCGACGCTCGAGGAGATCCGCAAGCTCGTCGGCAGGAGCGGCGCCACATTTGTCGAATATTATGTGCTTCCCGAGAAGCTGGTCTCATGGGTAATTCACCCTGACGGCAAGGTGGAGGCGCCACCGCCGACGGTGATTGCCAACCGGCAGCTGACCGAGAAAATCACGCAGACTTACAAGTCTATCGTCACTCATCCCCGCACCCCGGCTGAACTCAAGCAGCTTTCGCAGGCTCGGGAAACGCATCTCGGGGAGCTTTACCACCTGCTTTTCGAGCCGGTTCTGCCCTATCTGCCCAAGTCGCCCGAGGCGGTGGTAACCATCGTCCCGCACGGACCGCTCTTTTCCGTGCCCTTTGCGGCTCTTTTAAGCCCTGACGGGCGGTATCTGGTAGAGGACCGCACCTTAAGCTATACGCCGGCTATAGGCGTGCTCCGTGCAACGCAGAAGCTGGCTGAGGAGGCGGAGAAGGAGCCCTTCCGGCTGCTTGCCTTTGGCAACCCGATCACCAAACGGATAGCATTCCTAGGGGCGCTGCCCTATGCCGAGAAGGAGGTCAGGCAAATCGCCGAGCTTTTTGGTCCGGAGCGCTCCACGGTGGAAATCGGGCAGAAAGCCACGAAGGCGGCCTTCAAAAGGCTCTGTTCGACCTGTTCGGTCATTCACCTGGCCACGCACGGTCTCATCGACGAGGAGCGCCCGATGGAGTCGTCCCTGGTGCTGGCGCCGGAGGGCTCTGATGACGGATTGCTTACCGTCAAGGACATACTCGAGCTGCCCCAGTTGAAGGCGCGTCTGGTCGCTCTGTCGGCCTGCCAGACGGGACGCGGCAAGATCACCGGCGACGGTGTTGTGGGACTTTCGCGTGCTTTTGTTATCGCCGGCACGCCCTCGGTGCTGGTCAGCCAGTGGAATGTCGATGATGTCTTGACGGAGTATCAGATGGCCGCGTTTTACAAGGCCTATCTGGCCGGCGAGGGCCGGGCCAAGGCTCTGCGCAATGCGCAACTGAAGACAATCGAGTTCATGGAACGGCCCTCGGGAGGCGCGTCTTCGTCCTCAACCCGGTCTCCGCGCGCGAACCCGCGCTACTGGGCAGCCTTTCAGATCATCGGCGAAAGCAGCTGACCATCTGCCCGAAAGTGACATGCTGCTTCGAGCAACAGAAATGCGGGCTTTAAGGCTACGCTGGCATGACATGTTACTGGCAATAATATAAACGCGCACTTTTGTGTCAGGGGCAGCAGCATGCCGGGAAGCCCTCGGTCTCTCCTGCAGGACTCGATAGGCAAGAGCGAAAATGAAAGCGCGGCTGCTTTGCAGTCGACAAGGCGTCAATCTTGCTGAAGGTCGCGCCAGGCCGGGATCTCGGCTGCTCCGCTGGCGGCCTTGATACCACCTACGATGGCGCCGGCAACCAGGTCCTGGGCCAGCACGCAAAGGGTGGTCAGGTCTTCGGAAGCGTTTCCCATGGAGACGGCAATGGCCAGATCGCCATCGTATATGGTGTGGCTGGGCCGCACCACGTCGGACAGCCCCAGATGGCATGCGCTGGCGAGCTTGGTCAAACCGAAGGAATCAAGCCCAGCCGTCGTGATGGCTACTACCAGGGTGGTGCATTCAGGACTGATTTCCTGTTGCTGGTCCGCCCGCGACCCCGTCTGCCCGCCGCCGCGGCCAGCGCTCTGGTCGCCTGAGTCTGTTCCCGGCGGCGGAACGATTCTGCGAGCCACGCCGTAGCCTTCGCGGCGCCAGCCCTGCCTGAACAGCGCGGCCGTGTCGGCAAAGTCCCGTGACTCCCGACCCTTGCGCGCGCCTGCCAGTATGCCCGGGCGTTCCGGCTGCCAGACATCGCCGAATGCGTTGACGACGGCAAGAACAAAAAGCTCCGCGCCGTACGGGCTGGCAAGGCTGGCTGAGCCCAGCCCGCCGCGCATGGCTTGCTCTATGCCCAGGAACTTGCCGACGGTGGCGCCCATGCCGACCCCGACGGAACCTTGCTCGACGGGCTTATCCGAAGCCTCCAGGCAGGCCTGCATGGCCATGCGGTGATCGGGACGGCTCGTGTAATCTCCCACTCCCAGGTCGAAAATCGCCGCCGCCGGCACCCGCGGAATGCTGGTTACGCCGACGTCGAATCCTTGCCCGCGGTCCTCGAGAAATCTCTGCACCCCGACTACGGCAGACAGACCAAATGTGCTGCCCCCGGTAAGCATGATGGCGTCGGTTCTGGAGCTGGAGTAAACAGGGTCGAGCAGGGAAAAGTTGCTGGTGGCTGCTGCCGACCCCCTTACCTCGGCGGCGGAGATCGCCGGGGAATCGAAGAGGATGACGGTGCAGCCGGTCAGACCCACGGCGTCATGCGCGTGACCGACTCTCACACCCTTGGGCAGTCTTGCCTGGTCTAACTGTGCTGCCTGCGCTTTTGTTCTTTTGACCATCAATGCAGCACTATAGCAGGTGTTATGTCGTGCATGATATGGGATTTAAGTCCCATTGCACTCTTAAATTGAGGCCAGACGAAGCAAAATCAGTATCTCGCGCGATATGGGCGGGCTGCTCGGCTCGAGTTTGGTGCGCGAGTATCTGTCGATTGAGCGGTGAGAGCAGTCTGTGCCTGGGACGACAAATTCTGAGCGAGGTTCACACCAGCTCAGCTCCTGCCGAACTTGATCGGGAAGATGGCGGGCTTTGATATCTCCGCGCGGATGCCACCGAAGACGCGCACATTGACGCCGGCAAAGCCCTGCGCCTGGTTCGCTCCTATGTTGAAGATTGGCTCGACGCGCACGAATGCGGTCATCGGCAGCTGAGAGACAATCTGCCGGCCGGCCTCGAGAGTGAGAATGAAGTTGTAGTTGTTGGGTCCGAAGCGCAGGGCTCGTTTGCCGAAGTTGGAAATAAAAGTGCAGTCGCCCGTGAAAACCCACGGTCGCGAGCGGTAGACACCGCCGATGCTGTAAAACTGATCGAATTCCTGGTAGCGGCCCAGCACCTTCCGGAAGCGCACCTGACCGAGGACGCTGCCGTAGATGATTCCTTTGCTGCCTGCCCGCCTGACAATCACCACCGACGGTATCAGGTCGTTGAGCTCCGGCTGATCGGTGATGAACAGCTCTCGCGCAAAGAATCCCACCGTCCCGCTCGTTTTTTCGTTTATCGGGAAGTCCTGATCCACCCTGAACCCGACAGAGTGAATGTTCCTGTTGAGAATGTGATTTCTGAAATAAGTGTCGCGCAGGAAGAAGTAGTTGGCCGATACCCTGGTGCGCCTGCCCAGCGCATAACCCAACGTGCAGTTGGGCAGAACCCTGTATATGCCGTCTGCGCGGTTGCGTGTGAGGGTCTGGAATACGTTGGTCTCCAGGCGAATTGTGTTCTCGACGCTTGCATCGAAAAACATGCGCGCCGGCAAGTGATAAAGCGCTCCTGCCTTGAAGGCGTCAAAAATATTGCCGCGTTCCGGTAGCCGTACCGGGGTGAGATCGATCGGCGTCGTCGTATCTTTGGGTGAAGCCTGGGCGATCTGCACTGCCAGTCGGTTGTCGAGTGCTGCCGTGTTTGGCATCGGCATCATCATTGGTGGCGGCCCGGAGGGAGTCCCGGGGCCCATTTGCGCTGCAGCCGGGAGGCAAACGTGACAGGACAGCCAGGCAAGCAGCAACCACAGCACTTTATGCCCGACGTACCGCATTGCCTCAGCTTCTAGTGGTGGTTGACAACAGGATTGGTGTAACGCAAGCCCTTGGCGTGATTATACCCGAGAACCCGTCCGCCTGAATCCAGGGGTTTCTCAGCTGCGCTGCTCTGCCGCGTGTGCAGGCGGCTGCCACCACCGCCGGTGTGAGGCGCCGGCTGCCGTTCGGCACGCGGCCGGCATCGGTGGTGTACCGCCTCTGTCAGAGTCGGATGCGCTACGATGGAGGGCATCGAACAGGGAGGCGGTAATGGCTGATAACGAGGCTGCCGGCATGCACCGGGACCCGGCAATCCGGGTGGTTCTTCTGCCGCGCGACACGAACAAGCACGGGACCATTTTCGGCGGGATTATCCTCAGCTATATCGATCTGGCCGGCGCCGTGGAGGTCGCCAGATATACCAGCCAGAAAATAGTGACCGTGGCAATCAAGGAGGTCGTCTTCAAGGAGCCGGTTATGGTGGGCGAAGTTGTCAGCTTTTACACGCGCATAACGCGCCGGGGCAACACATCGGTCTCCGTGCACGTGGACGTTGAGGTTGATCGGGGAGGGAAGCTGCTGCACGTCACCGAGGCCGATCTCACCTTCGTGTGTGTGGATGAAAACGGGCGTCCCACGCCCGTGCGCGGCGACAGGTTCTGACCGGCTATCATATTGCTTTGAAAGCAGCGCTGGCAGGATCCTCAAATGACATCTTCAGTGGCATCTCCGCCTCACGAGCGTATCCGGCTTTACCTTGGCACGGGTTGCGGAAAGACAACAGCCACGTTCGGCGTGCTTTTAAGAGCGGTAAGCGTGGGCAAGAGCGTGACGCTGGTCTTTTTCGACAAGCTGGAGGAGAACTCCAGCGAGGGACGGGCACTGCGTGTTCTGAGCCGTTCGGCCGAGGCAGGGATGGGCAAGCTGGCTGTCCACTACACCGGCGTCAATCGGGTGGGCACCGGCCCGGGCGGGAGCTTCCGCCTGTACAGCTCTCCGAATGGCATCTTGCCGGAAGACACCGAGGCAGCGCGCCAGGGGCTCGCCTACGTGAAAGCAGCGTTGGAGAACCGGGATGACATTGTCATCTGCGACGAGCTGCTGGACATCGGACGCGTCGGCATCATAAGTTGGGACGAAATCCGCCCGGTGCTGGAGATGCGCCGGGATCCGACCGTTCTGGTGCTCACCGGTCGCCGGGCGCCGGACTGGTTGATGGAGGCAGCCACGACTATCTCCAGCACGGTGCAATTGCGGCACCACGGGCGGGCCATCGCGGGCCTGGACTGCTAGAGGCGGTTCCCAATGGCACCACGCCGAGGTGCGGTTCGTGGATTCTTCTGCGAGCGCCTATCACTGCCTGAGCGCAATTGAGGCTGGCCCGCCTCAGTCCTTGAGCGCTTTGGGGGCGGCTGCCGTCGTGCTGCTCGATGTTGCAAGCATCTCTTTCTTGAGGACATCTATGGCTTTGGCCAGCTGGACGTCCTTGCCGTCTGTCGGCTGGCGATTGAACTTGGTGAAGGTCGGGTCGATCCACCACGGTCCCTTGCCGGCCTTGAGGTCCTCCTCCTTGAGAGCGACTTCGTAATCAGGAACGATGCCCTGTTTGTGAATGTCGGTGTCGTTGGGCGTAAGATAGCGCGCTATCGTGACATTTATCCCCGAACCGTCATCCAGCTTGTTGATTGCCTGCACCAGACCTTTGCCGAAAGACTTCTGCCCGACCAGCTTGGCCCGCCCGTTGTCGCGCAAGGCGCCGCTCAATATCTCGCTGGCGCTGGCGCTGGCTCCGTTGATGAGCACCACCATCGGCAGGGCGGTGACCGGATGACGCGCTGAAACTTGCGAGGTCTTGTAACCGTCCGCGTCGATGGTGCTGACGATTATGCCGTGATCGAGGAACATGTTGGCAATCTCGATGGCGTTGGTGAGCAGCCCGCCGGGGTTGTTTCTTAGATCAAGGATGAGGCCGTTCACGTTTTGCAATTTCTTCAATGCGTTGCGCATCTCCGAGTTCGCTTTCGACGAGATGAAGCTGTCCAGCCGGATGTAGCCTATGTTGCCGGGCAGAACCGTGTCGTTGGCCACAGCCCGGATGGGAATCTCGGCTCGCGTCAGGGTGAAACGCTTGCGTTCGGTTCCGCGCAGTACGGTGAGCGTCACTTTGGTGTTTATCGGTCCGCGGATCTGCTTGACCACCTGATCCAGGGACTGTCCCTTAACGGGCTTGTTGTCCACCTCGAAGATTTCGTCTCCAGGGTGCAATCCGGCGGCGTAGGCTGGCGTTCCTTCAATCGGGGCGATGACCACGACCTTGTGGTCTTTGTTCATGCCCAGCTGCATGCCCACGCCGAAAAGTCGAGCCTCGATCTGTGACTTTTCCTCATCGAAGGCGTCGCGATTGAGGAATCTGGTGTACGGATCGCCCAGGCTGGCCAGCATGGTCTCGACCGCTTTGTGAGCGTCCTCGGCTGTCTTCAGCTTGCCGTCGTAACGGTGTTGCCAGCGCTGCCAGTCCTGACCGTTGAATTTCTGGTCGTAGAACTGCTCTTTTATGATTCGCCAGGCGCGCTGGTAGAGGACCTGCGGCGGCACGACCGGTCTGCCGGCCTGTGCGTTAAGAAGCGGGCTCTGCGCTACGGCTGCCGACCTCAGTTGCGGGAAGCTGTCCACGCTTCCCAGACCAATAGCTGCCAGGCAGGCTACAAGAAATATACCTAGACCTGCATCGAATCTTTTGAAGGGCACCATTTACACCTCTGGTTCTACGTTCTGGACACTCTGTCCACCGGGCCGCCCTGGAGAGAACAGGAACGTCCCCACCTCTTAGTATCTCCTACCGTCCATCTTAACCTTTAAGAGCCACCTTTCAAAATATTTAATTGGCCTGGCGCCAGCTGAGCTTCATGTCAACCGTCCCTACCCGCGCTTGCGCATGCCGGACCTTAACTGTTTGCAGTTTCAGGGTAGCGGCTTTCTGCAATAACATCTCCTGTGTCCGCCTGAGCAGCGGTTGCACTCGGGCGGCCAACTCGGCATTTCTTACGAGGTGCGCTAATTTGGTAGCCGGTAAGGGCATTACTGAAAAGGAGAGAGGTCGGCAGAGCGTTCTTTCCCGGGGTCCCCAAGCCCAGCCAGACGACGCCGCCTGCCCTTACGCGGTTGACAGCGCAGACGAGAAACCACCGGCGACCATGCACATATCCGAGCGAACCAAGCTCCGGGTCAAGATAGCAATCAGCATATTCCTGTTCGCCAGCCTTTTCGTGTTCGGAAAGGTTGACCTGAAAGAGATATGGGGGGCGGCCCTGGGTGCGGACAGGCGCTATCTCGGCGCGGCGGTCCTGGTCTTCCTGCTGCACGTCTTTGTCAGCGCCCACCGGTGGCAGCTGCTGGCTTCCGCCGTGGGGCTGAAAAAGGGCTTGCTGGAGCTTGCCCAGTACTGCTACGTCGGACTGTTCTTCAACCTGTTCCTGCCATCGACGGTGGGAGGCGACTTCAGCCGCTGCTATTACATATCAAAAGGAACCGGCAAGTATGTCAACGCCTTCTACTCGGTGATGGCAGACAGGACCACAGGCATCGCCGTGCTCTTTCTCATGGCCACGGCGGGCATTCTTCTGGGGCCGGGCGGCAATGGGCTTCCATGGCAGCTCAAGTGGCCGATATTTGCTGGAACGATTTTTACCTTCGGGCTCATGCCCTTCGTGCCGCTGCTGTCGAGGATGTTCCTGGGCGAGCGCAACTGGATAACGCGCCAGTTCAACGAGTCGGCTGCCAGGGTCTACTGGACAGACAAGAACCTCATGTTTGTCTGTCTGGTGTGGTCGTTGCTCATACAGATGGTCCTGGTCGGTTGCCACATTGCTATAGGGCTGGCTCTGGGGCTCACCAACATCCCCCTGTGGTACTACTTTGTCTTCTATCCAGCGGTTGCCGTTCTCGGGTTTGTCACCCCGAGCTTCAACGGTATTGGCATACGGGAATGGGCCTACACCTACTTCCTTACCTTCATCGGCGTCGATCGAGCTCATGCTCTGGCGTTCGCCATCATATGGCTGGGTCTTATAACGCTGTCCAGTCTTGTCGGCGGGCTTATCTACGTGGCCGGACACTTCAAAATCTCTGCCGATGAAGTGGAGAAAATCTCGCATCAGCCGCTACCATAGATGGCTGTGGGCCCGGCAATCCGAGGCAGTGACCAGTGACCGCAAAGTTATTCCCCAGGGGTGCGCATCCGCTGGAGCAGGGCATCAATGTGCGTGTGCTGGCGGTGGCCCGCCGCGCCGGAGTGAAGATTTACCTGGTCGGCGGCTACTTGCGCGACGTTCTCATGGGCCGCCTGGGCGGCCACGGTCTGCCCAAGGACTTCGATTACGCCGTCTCTGGCGCCGCCGTGCCATTTGCCCGTGCTGTGGCGGCAGAGCTCAATGGACACTTCGTGCTTCTTGATGCCGACAGCGACACGGCGCGCGTGGTGCTGGAGGACGGCACCATGCTCGATTTCGCAGGCTGCGTCGGCGGCGGCATCGAAAGCGATGTCGTCAGGCGCGATTTCACCATGAACGCCCTGGCATGGGACCCGGACAGACCGGATGAGATCCTCGACCTGGTCGGAGGGCGCGCCGACATCGCCAGCCGGATCATCCGGGCCATATCCGAAAGCAACTTTGTCGACGATCCGCTGCGCATGTTGCGGGCATTCCGGTTCCTGGCCACCATAGGTGGTACCATCGAGACCGGCACCGCGGCGATGATCAAACGGCATTGCCGGCTGATTGCCTCCACCGCGGCCGAGCGCGTGTGCTATGAGCTGTTCTTGATCCTCGATTCGCCTTCTGCCGGCAGCGCTCTTAAACAGATGGGGGCAACCGGCCTTGTCGAGGTAATCTTCCCCGAGCTGGCCGCCACCCGTGCCGTGCCGCCCAACGCCTTCCATCATCTGGGGCTGTGGGATCACTCGCTGGAAGCCGTCTGCCAGGCGGAGTACCTATTGCCCGCCCTGCCGGAATGGGCGCTGCCCGATCTCGCCGGGGAGCTTTCGTCGGGGGTGACGCGGCTGGCTGCCACCAAGCTGGCCTGCCTCATTCACGACATAGGCAAGCCCGACACCTGGGCTGTGACGCCGGAAGGACGGCATACGTTTTACGGTCACGACAGACTGGGAGCGGAAATGACGGAGCGGATCGCGCTCAGGCTCAAATGGTCTCGCCCACTGGAACGCTTTGTCGTCAAATTGGTGCGCTGGCACCTGAGACCCGGACAGCTCTTTCATCAGGGTCAGCCGACCGACAGGGCAATTCATCGCTTTTACCGGGCTCTAGGCCCCGATGTGCCGCCGCTTCTGCTTTTGGCTCTGGCGGACCTGGGAGCCACGCGCGGCACCGGCATGGACCCGGAGGTCCGTGCATCGCTCGAGGACAATCTCCTGGGGCTGCTCAAGCGGTTCCCGGCTTTCCGGGAAGGCGCAAGCAAGCAAGCGCGCCTTTTGGATGGGCGGCAGGTGATGCGCCTTCTGGGCGTCGGTCCCGGACCGCTGCTCGGCGAGCTGCTGGAGGCGCTTGCGGAGGCGCAGGCCCTCAACGAAGTGAGCACCCGTAAGGATGCGGAGAGGTTTGTCGCCGAGCTGTATCGGCAGAAGCATGCCAAATAACCAGCGAACTTCCTGGCAACCGGTTTCAGGATTGAAATCGTTCTTTCAGGGAATAAGAGATTCAGAACCAGCCCCTGCTGAGAACCAGGAAATCAAGAGCCTGTGTGCTTTTCAAGGGGCCGCGTGCGGAAACAAGGGCTTGCGCAGCACGTCACCTACCCCAGGGGGCACGATTGTATGGAAACGGGCAATTCAACCAATAACGCAAGGGCAGACAGGCTGCGCAATTACACCATAATTGCTCGCTTGGACGATGCTATTCCGCTCAATACCGAGGAGTGGGCCAGCGTGGAGAGGCTGCTCAATCAGGTCAGCGAGTTCGTGCCTATCCCGCTGCTCAACACTCTTACCGAGGCAATCATCTCCTACGCAGACGATCAGGCGCGGCGCGGCTATCTGCTCGGGCAGGAAGATCTAGCTGCCGAGATGCGCAAGAAAGCCGCGCGTATAGCCTGAGGCCCGGTCCGAGCGGCAACGCAACAGGCTTACGCCAGAGGCAAATATTCGGTCGAAACGGGTCGCCCGCTCCAAATTGTCAACCCGGGCGCGTAGCCCGAAGGGTCTCGTGCCGGCACGAGGAGATGCTTCGCCCTCTGGCTGCGCTGGAGAGGATGACAACTTCGTGCTCAGAGTACCTGTGCCGGCCGAATGCTTACGGCAGCCGCGGTGCTTACTTGACGAAATTTAGGGGATTGTTGGGCTTGCCGTTCACGCGCACCTCGAAATGCAGGTGCGGACCTGTGGAAAAGCCTGTCGTGCCCTCATATCCGATGATGTCGCCTTTCTTGACATTCTGTCCGGCCGACACCGCTACGCGTGATAGATGCGCGTAGAGCGTGGACATGCCTTTGCCGTGGCTGACGATCACGACCCTGCCGTAGCCTCCGTACCAGCCCGTGTAGAGCACGTTGCCGCTGTCGGCGGCGGCGATGGCGGCGTGGTTCGGTCCGGCCAGGTCGATGCCGGTGTGAAACTTGCGCAGCCCGAAGATGGGATGCCTCCGCCAGCCGAAAGGCGAGGTTATGCCGGCCCGCAGCGGCATTGTCATGTTGCCGCTGCCTTGCGCCATGTCCTTGACCGACCGCTTGCTGGAGGACTCCATGTCGAGGATCTGCTGCTCCAGTTGCTGGGATTCCCTGGCCAGCTGCCGCTCGGCTTGCTCATAGAATTCACGCTGGTTTCGCAGCTTCTCGGCAATCTGCTTCTGAGTGAGCTTCTCTTTGGAAATCATGAGAGCCTTGCGGGCGAACTCCGAAACCAGGTCGCCGAGCTTGAGCTTTTGTTCCCCCAGCTTGTTCTTGCGAGCCGCCAGCGCAGCTTCCTGGGCTCTAAGCTGCTCGAGAAGTTTGCGATCGGATTCCGCCACACGCTCCTGGTAATAGAAGAGATCGAGCAGCGCCGTCAGCGAGTCGACCTGGAAGAACATCTCGAGCAGGCTCAGGCGCTGCCCCTCATAGATCTCGCGCAGCCTTCTGCCGGCCTGTTCGCTCACCGACTCCTCACTGGATTTGGTTCGCCTTAACCCTCGCTCGGTCTCGTCCAGCTTGGTTTCCGTGTGGTGGAGCTTGCTCTTGCTTTCGCGCAGAGCGCCCGTGGTGAGGTTCAACTTGGCTTCGATTTTTTGCAGGTGCAAGAGCGCCAGCTGCTCTTTCTTGCGCACCTGCGACAGGCGTTCCTGGGCCTCCCGGCGCCTGCGTTCCACGTCCCTGAGCCGTGTCTGCGCCTCCGGAGCGATCATCCGTCCTTCGATTGCGGCAGGCCCGGGCGCGGCGCCAGCCGGATGCGCTGTTGCCGCAAACAGGGACAGGCAGCAGAGCCCTATGCTTATAAGAGCGGTTATGCGTCCGTGGGGGATAGCCAAAGCCGAGCTACGGGTCAGGGTCAAGCCTTTTCGACCCGTCCAGTTTACCATTGTCAGGACCTGTCACGAACTGACAACTTATCCGATATCGGTTTAACCCTTGCGGTTTTTCAATTGCGGCTTGCCCCGATTTACCCTCCTGACAAGCCGAAATTAACTTAAGGATTGACCCTGCCTATGGTTATATCCCTGCCCCTGAGGGATACTTAACACGCAGCCGTGGCAGTACACCGCGCTCGCTGGCTCTTGAGATCGCAGCACGGCTGTCTGTTTAAGCAGCCGGCTTGCTGTGTGTACACAAGGCACGACAGACCTCACGCCAGGGGCAAGGGACGTAACGATGTTGAAAGAGATAGTGCAGTACCCCCTTAAGATTCGCGGTTGCCCGCAATCGCCGGTCGTCGAGGTCAAGAGTCCTTACAACGGCGAGGTTATTGCTTCCGTCGGTCAGGCAGACGAGCAGGCAATCGACAAGGCCATAGGTGTGGCGGAAGAAACGTTCAAGACGGTCATGTCGCGCATGCCTGCCTACCGGCGCTCCGAGATACTGGCTCGCACATCGCGGGCGATCGCCGACAATCTCGATGATTTTGCTAGAACCATCGCGGCTGAGGGCGGCAAGCCGATCAAAGATGCCCGCATAGAGGTGACCAGAGCCGTAGGCACCTTCGCTGTCGCTGCCGAGGAGGCGCTGCGCCTGGAAGGCGAGCAGGT
>DATNRD010000259.1:0-6892 GCA_036703665.1 Candidatus Obscuribacterales bacterium | reverse complement strand
CGGGAGGATAGAATGCCCAGACCAGGCCCGCCAGCATCCCCCACCTGGCGCTGCCTGTGAAGCGGCAGGCGGCAAGGGACAGCGCACCAGCCGAACAGGCGGCGAAAAAGCACTGCACTGCAATGAAAAGAGGCACGTCCTGTGGCGTGAGCATCCGGCCGGTGAACAGCATAACGACAGATCCCACCAGCGGCAGGACCGGGCCGTCCAACAACAGGTCGTTTGCGATGGGCACCAGCTGGTGGACGCCGAAGCTGCCGGGCCCGTGGTGAAGAATGTGCTGCCACAGGGTAAACAGCTTTTGCGCGGAGTCGAGGTAGTGGGAAGAGTCGAATGCCAGTGCCAGTTCCAGAGAGTTGCGGGAGAAGTTTTGAGCGAGGCAGGTCCCCAGGGCAGCAAGAAAGCACACGACGGCGGATGCAACGGGTCCAAGGGCACGGTGGAGGATGCTGTCGCGACCATCCGGCGCGTTGTCGCCGGGGGAAGTAGTAGGCTTACCGGTAACAGTATTCATTCGTGCCCTCACGACACAACTCGCGCCTCCGCCAGGAAAGCCATGGACCAGGCCGCGAACAGCACGCACAAGGCCACCACCCCACAAAGCGCCAGTATGGCGGCGGTGCGCCTGTTTACGGCGTCTAACGCCGGTAGTGCCGACAACGACAGCAGCACGCAAACAAAAGCGGCTGCAGGATACAGCCCGAAGAACCGTTCGGCGGCAGATGAGTTTGTCCATATGAGCGCCACTGGTGCGCAGGTTACGCCCAGCAGGAAGATGCTCCAGGCGATCGGCACTGCTGGCGCTGATTGCTTCCAGAGGCGGATCAGAAGGATGGTGAAGCACGCCACGTAACCGCATGTGCCAAGCACACCAATCCAGTTGTCCGGGGCCGCCTCAGAGGAAGTGGGAAACAGGATGCTGAGTGGTCCGACGAGGGAGGCAAGCCAGTCCGAACTCACGTGCTCGGCAAGCTCAGCGGCCCCTGTCGCCAGCCGGCTGTCCCCCAGCAACGGGGCACCCAGGCAGAAAAGCCCGAGTAGAACCAAATGTGGTAGCGCCATGCGGAAAGGCCGTGCGCCCTCGCGCGCAACGGCCGTTCTCCTTGAACCGAGCAGGAAGGCTGCGCCCAGCAGCGCCAGGGGCAGAGTAATGCTTTTCAAGTCGCTCAATAAGCCGAGGAGGAAGCAGGCGACGGAAGTCCAGAGATACAGGGGTTCCCGCAACAGGTGATAGCGCAGGTATGCCCAGAGAGCTGCCAGATACATGAGGGCACCAAGCATTTCGACGTTGGCGACGACCGCCATGTCTACCTGTGAATGAAGGGGGTGCACGGCAAACAGGAGACCGGCCCACACCGCTGCTGAGGCACCAAGACGATTGCCCTGCAGACCGGTTATCTCCATGGTGATAAGACCGACCAGCACGCAACACGACATGATTACGATGAGGCTCACGACATGGTAGGGCAGCGGCGCATCTTGCCAGGCAAAGGCCTCGACGATGAGCAGTCCTCCTGCCAGCGGCGAGTATTGCAGCAGGCGCGCGGCGTCGGACTGGCTCCCGGCCACGGACTTTTGAGCCATCGAGACGATGTCGCCGTCCAGCGAGTCGGTGAATCCCGCTCCCAGAAGCGACCAGCGCGCGGCGACCACGGCGGCCAGCATGAGAAGCACGCCGAGCAACATCTGAGTCTTCGTGCTCCGCAGGTCCACATGCGCCTTTTCGATAGTAAGCGCTGCGGCGAGGTCATTGGACATCGGCGATGCTGCCCCCATGCCTGGCTTTGCGTGCTCCTCGTATCGAGTCTTCCGAAATCTGCAGGTTCACCGGGTCGGAAACATAGCCGACCACGTGCCCGTCGGCGCCGACCCCGGCGATCCGCACCTGGTAATAGGCCGGAGCAGGCAGCTCTGACAGCGGAATTTCGAAGGTGCCTTGCCGCTGCGTCAACTCGAAGCGCTTTAGTGCAAACGGTGATAGGTCCGCGTCCCTGTACTGGCCGCTGTAATGCTCGAACCAGGCATTGGGCTTTGACAGCTCCGCGACGGCTCGATTGGCTCCGGGCAGAGCTGAGACGTCATAGCGGAAGGCTGCCTTCGATCGCACCGGGCGTGCCACGCCTGCTAAGTCCTCATGGAGCGTCTTCCAATCCGGCTCCAAAACAGGGATCTCTGTTACCCCCCTGAGCAGACGCACGCCGCTCAGGCACGCAGTGTAATTGCCGCCGGTGAGCAATTCTAGAGCAATGTGCCGGATTAGCCCGGAGGCAATCCATTGCTTGTGCTGCGATACGGCGAACCGATAGCGGTGCGGTTTGCCGTCAGCTACAAGCGGCATGGCCAGGCAGCGTTGGGCTGAAAACGAGGGGGCGGCGGCCGATTCCCACCTCAAAAGGAGGATTGGGGCGGGCGCCGGGCGCTGGGCGGTGGACTGCCGGAGCGATAAATCGACGTCCACGAAGTCCGTGGCGGTAGAGGGCAGGTCCAGCACCGGCGACACGAGGCATACCGGCCTGCGCGGATCACTGACCGTCAGACCGCCAGCGGACGGCGTTGTCACTGGCTTGCCGCGATTTGAGCCGCCTTTGCTTGCGTCAGCGAAGGCTCCGGCAAGCGCCCGCGCATTGTAT
Source organism: Candidatus Obscuribacterales bacterium (assembly GCA_036703665.1). Lineage (GTDB taxonomy): Bacteria > Cyanobacteriota > Vampirovibrionia > Obscuribacterales > Obscuribacteraceae > DATNRD01. Next base: position 4,262 of record DATNRD010000259.1, on the reverse strand, counting down.
GACAGCTCGCCTTCAGAGGACCTCAGCTCAACCGGTATCAGCTGCCGCGAACTCTGATCGAATGTGCAAAAGACGTAACGGTCGGGCGTGGATGCATATCTTCTCAGGCGCGAGCTGACAATCAGCCCCGAGTCGCCGTATGTTATCGGTTCGAAGGTAGCCACTCGTTCGGCAAGGTTCTCCCGCGACAACGGTGGCGAAAGGAGCACCGACAGCATAGCGGCGTTGTACAGCATGTGAGCGCCGTGGTGCCTCTGGGGAAGGTTCAGCACTACGAGCTGCTTGCCAGGCGGCATTGCACGCAGCGCCTCCTCGATGCCCTGCCTCAGCGCTCGTACCTGCGCGCCTGCCTGCGCCCAGGGCAGGTTGTTGCGGTAGGTGATGATAGCGAACAGGATGACAAAGCCGGTGAGAATTGCCGCCGCCACGAGCATCGGCCATCGCGGCACGGCTGCGTGCTTGTCCGCAGTCTTGCCGAGCGGGTATACCAGCAGGACAAGCAGGAGCGAGAGCGGAGCCGTGCCCAGGTAGATGAAGCGGCTCCCCTGCAGTGTTTCAGTCAGGTTCCAGACCTGATAGGTCGGAATCATCGAGAGGGCGAACCAGGCAGCCGCGAAAAATGCGAACCTGGTCAGCCCGGCTGAAGCGGGTTTCAGGATAATGCGCGCACCCAGGCTGGCGGAGGCCGCCAGGTACAGTGCCGTAAGGGCTTTGCGCAACCAGTTCTTGGGACCGAATAGCTCAGCGTTGAGAGGGAAGAGCACTCTACCCAGCGACCCGTCCTGGAACCATCGCTTGAGAAGCGAAGTGCTCAAACCCTCCCCGATGGAGCCGGAGTAGCCACCGGTGATGGTGCCCAGCGCTGCCGTGCGAACGATGAGATAGGCAGCTATGATAGCCCAGTACATCCACGTTTTGCTGGCAGCGAACTTGAGCCGCTGCCGGACGCTCGATCCTTCCGGCGCCGCCGCCAGGCAGTAAAGCACGAGCGCTGCAGGCAGCGTCACCGCCATCTCTTTGGAGAGAAGGCTTATGACAAATGCCCCCAGACTCAGGGCGTGCGACCAGCGTCCACGTTGCTGAAAGGCTCGCACGAACAACCAGAACGCAGCCAGATAGAAGGCTGTGCAAACGCTGTCCACGCGGCCGATTACCCAGCTTGCTACCTCCGGGTGCAACGGAAAGACCGCAAAGATTGCCCCTGCGAAAAATGCGGCGGCTGCAGCCCGCTTGTCGCCGTACTCCCGGAGCATCCTCCGGGACAACAAGAACAAGAAAATTGACGAAAGGATCTGGTAAGCCAGGGTGGAGACGTGGAACACGACCGGGTTGGCGCCGCCAATCAGATAGTCAAGAGCCAATGTAAGCGAGATGAACGGCCTGTAAAAGCACGTGCCCTGAGTCTGCATCCAGTTGCCGGCGAAATTCTGCAGCAGCATGTCGAAGTGCCCCTGGAAGACCCGGTTGAGGTACGGTATGTGCACATAGTCGTCGGCCAGGAAGTAGCCGCCCAGCGAGCGGTAGTAGCAGAGGAGATTGAGCCCGGCCAGTGCCAGGACAAGCACTGACGTGTTGGTTATGAGGGTGCCGGGCAGCCAGGGTCGTGCAGCAGAAGCCCCCATCCCTGCGTCTGGACCCTGGAGGGTGCCCTGTTTGGCCGGTGCGGATGCTGACACGGACATGCCTCTGAAGCTCTCGCCTGGGAAACACCAATGGCGCCTTGAGGAATCGAGCCCTTTGCTTCCGGGGCGCTGCCATGGTCCAGGCTGTAAGCCGGCGCTTCCGGGCATCAGGACAGTCTGTCAAGCCGCCATTGGAAAATCAGGCGTGCACCATTATAAAAGGCAGGGACTTAAAGAAGCCACGATCTCAAGTGATTCTAAAAGAATGGTTATACTGCGATCAGGAGCCTGTGTGCGAGCCCCCCTCTGCTCCGGGTTCCTAAGAGTATAGGCCCCTTCCGCCCCAGTCCTGTTCCCGACCTGCCGGAGCGCGAGGTGGAGTGATCGAAATGGAGAGTTCGGCGACGTCTGAAGGAACGACACTGAGGTTTCCTCCAGACTTCATCTGGGGAGTGGCTACTTCGGCATTTCAGGTCGAAGGTAACCCGGCAGAGATCGGCGGGCGCCTGTCGGACTGGTCCATGTGGACGACCAGGGACGGCAAAATAGCCGACAGGACCAGCGCCGACCGTGCCTGCGAGTTTTATTTTCGCTACCGCCAAGACATCGAGATTTGCAAGCACCTGAACATGAACGCTTTTCGGCTCAGCCTCAACTGGCCGGCTCTCTGTTCAGGGGACGATGACGACCAGAGCCTTGCGCCTGAGCCCGTCAAGTACTACAGGCGGGTCCTCGAGCTGCTCAAGTCGCAGGGGATGACCACATTCGTGACGCTCTTTCACTTCTGCTTGCCGGTCTGGCTGGCTGCCGTAGGGGGCTGGAGGAGCCAGCGGACGGTCGAGGCCTTTGCCCGTTATGCCGAGATGGTCGCCCTGGAACTGGGGGACCTGGTCGATTACTGGATCACCATCAATGAGCCGCTGGTCTACGCCTACCAGGGTTACGTGCCGGGATGCTGGCCACCGGGCTACAGGAAGAGCTACCTGCGAGGCTTCAAAGTAATACGGGGCATGCTGGAGGGGCACGCCCGAGCTTACCAGGCGATTCGCAGCGTGAGGCCCGATGCCCGCATCAGCTACACGATCCACTGGAGGCCGTTCGTGCCCCGGCGCCGCTGGCATCCGCTCGATCTGGTCGTGCGCTACCTGCGTGATCAAATTTTTAACCACGTCTTTCCGCTGGCGGTCACGCGCGGGGAGCTCCAGTTTCCTTATCCGCTGAGCGTCCACAGGGTCGTCAAGGGATTGAGCGGGCCTATCCCCGGTTTGAAAGGGACGCAGGACTTCCTGGCGATCAACTACTACACGCGCGAGATCTGCGAATTCAAGAACGAGTGGCCACCGGATATTTTCGGGGCGCGGTCCGAGGTCGCTTACCTGGAGACGACCGATATGGGCTGGGAGATCTTCCCCGACGGGCTGTATTACCTGCTCACCGAGGACATCGCCCCCTATAAGACGGGGCCGGATGGAAGCGCTCGCCCGATTTTCATCACCGAAAACGGCTTTGCCCAAAAGTTTCCGGCTCACTTGAATGGTGGCAACTGGTCGCTCGAGGATGAGGATCGAGTGCGATACCTGGTATCGCATCTGATGGCAGTACACGGGGCGCTGCAAGCCGGTGCCAACGTCAAGGGTTATTTCTACTGGTCGCTGACCGACAATTTCGAGTGGGCGGAAGGCCTGCAGTGCAGGTTCGGCCTGGTACGCGTGGCTTACCCGACACAGGAACGCACGTTGCGCCGGAGCGCGAGCACCTACGGCGAGATTGCCAGGCGTAACGCGATCGTCGTCTGACGAGCTTAGAGCATGCGTATGTGCCATACTTTTCCTGGGGTCTTCAGATTCACACGCTCCTGCATGAAGCTGAACCATATGCGCTGGATTCTTGCGGCACTCCTGTTCCTCCTGGCATCGGCCGTCATCCTGCCGCCGTCGCCGGCCGAAAACGCAGCCGGCTCGGCCCTGGCTACATCCCAACAACCGGCAAGCCATGTGACCGCCAGGCTGTTGGCCGACTGCAAGGCGGTCGTTCCCGGTGTTCCTTTCCGGCTCGGCGTCGAGCTTTCCATGGAACCAGGCTGGCATACTTACTATAAGGAGAGTGGCGACGCGGGCATGCCGACCAGAATCGAGTGGAAGCTGCCGCCCGGATTTGCCGCCGGTGCTCTCAAGTGGGAGGCGCCTGAGCGCTTCAACGATTCCGGCATCATCACCTACGGGTACAAGGACCGCACCGTGATTGCCGCCGAGGTGAAACCGCCCGCCTCCTTGCCGGCCGGCGGAACGCTAGCCTTTGCCGCCCGGGTCAAGTGGCTTGCCTGCAAAGAGGCGTGCATTCCGGGTGGGGCGGATGTCCGTCTGAGGCTGCCGGTGGCAAAGCCCGGCGCCAGACCGGAGCCGGACAACACAGACCGCTTCAGCCGAGTCGGCTTCCAGGGACCGCTGCCGGAAGGAGACGCCGGAGCGGGGTCGTCGCAGCAATTTTCGGGCAACATTCTCGATCAGAATCTCAATCTGGCAGGCGCGCCGGCGGCCCAGCCCGGGCTGGCCATGTACCTGGCCCTGGCTTTTGCCGGGGGTTTTGTTTTGAATTTCATGCCGTGCGTGTTGCCGGTCATCTCCATCAAAGTCCTCAGCT
>DATNRD010000258.1:0-5939 GCA_036703665.1 Candidatus Obscuribacterales bacterium | reverse complement strand
TATGCGACGCTGATGGCGGCGTTCAGCGCGCTGTGCTTTGCCACCGATTACTTCTACCTGTTCATAGCCTTCGAGGTGACACGGAGAGTCTCCGAGTACTGCTTATACAGTCCGTCAAATCAAATGATCATGGGTTCCTTTGTCAGTCATCTACGTCCGAAGATCAAAGCCCTGCACAGCTTTTACTACTATGTGCTCATACCCGTGGCCATGGCCGGTGTGTTCTCGCTGACCAATCATCTCAGTGTAAAGGCAGAAACGACTGTCGTACTGGGTCTCATACTCCTCTCATCGCTGACCGCCCTGGCAGCCTTATACAAGTTCAGGGCACGATTCACCTCCACGCTCTACGACTTCATAGACTCTGGAAGCAAGGCAGCAGCCATCCTAGCCGCCCACACACTCTCCTACATAAGACCCAAGGACTATGTCGAGCGCATGAGTCAAGTTCTCGCCCGAGCACCCAAGAAGTTGCTCAGGAAGACGATTGTTCTTGGCCTTGCCTACGCCAGAACCGACGACAGTGTCGAGATCATCGAGCATGAGTTTTTCTCGGACAAGGAAGAGATCCAGCTGGCCGCTCTGGATGCCCTGCGAGTATCGAAAAAGCTGCGGGCGACCAAGTTCATGCTGAACATTCTCCTCGAGCGAGCCAGACCGAAGACGCAACGCGTTCGTTTGAACGCGATGGCGGCCATAGGCGCGCTCTATGGCAAGAAGGCCATACCATTTCTCCTCAACGGTCTGGATGACGAAGATCCACGCACAGTGGCCAACGCTCTGGAGGTTCTCAGTTGCTTCAAGGAGAAGGAACTCAAAAACGTGTTCATTCGCTTCGCTGAATCGGATGTCCCGCGCATCAAAGCAAACGCATTGCTCGGCCTGTCGCGATACCGCAACACCAGAAAAGTGTTCAATAGAATAATTCGCGAATCCCTGACGCGCCAGGACGTGCCTCTGATTACTTCGCTGCTGTACATCATCGGCAAGACAAGAGCAAGCGAGTTTCGTGGCGAGGTCCTCGACATCTTCAACAACACGCGCCTCCGTTATGACGAGAGGGTGATCAACCCTCTGACGTGGGCGTTGACCAGGTTGAACGAAAAGAGCGGCTTCGACCTTGCCAATGAGATTCTCAGCCTGTCCGGAAGCTCACAAGTCTTGGCCTTCATGCACTTCTTTTCACAGCACGACCCGGAAACGCGATACGACATCATCAAGCACTACGTAACCATGTACTCGGGCGACGTCGAGGCCATCCGCCGCCTTGGCGAGATCTTGAAGAATTCGATTTATGATTTCCATGAGGAGCTTCAGTACTTGAAGGTTTACAGCCAATCGGTGCCGGCTTCGCTGCGCAGCGTGCCTGCTTCGGCGGTCTGACGCCCATCCGCCCGGCCGACTCCCTTACTGTCCGCGCACTCACCAGCACCAGCAGACGATTTTAGACACCATTTCCGGTGCCTTTTCATTGTCCTGGTCGGCAAAGAACTCGAGCCGGCCGGGGCGGTCCTCCACTAACCTTAATAGGTCATATCGTTTCTGCCCCGCCTCGGTAGCCACCCCTGACGAAAGATCACCGCACGCATCCTTGACCCACTGTAGCGGAATAGGCTGCCCGGTGACAAACACCGCACTCTTGACCGTTTCTCCGTCCCCCTGGACCTGGTCCAGCTGAAGCAGTATCTCCCTGAAGAAAGTGTTCTTCGGGTTCAGCCTCACCTCGCCGAATGCTCCGGTAGACTCGAGGCCGTCTGCCAGGCTGGCTACGAGCTCTGGCATCCTGCGTTGCCCGACCACCTGCAAACAATCGGCTATCGATGGGGCCAATCTCGATAGGACGCAGCTTTCTCTATAAACCTCCTCTCGTCGAGCCAGCTCGTCCGACAGGTCGGAATACTCCTGCATCGAGGCAGCATCGACCTCAATGCGCTCAAGCGCGGCCATCTGGGCCGTGTACTCGAAGTCCGACTTCAGCTTCTCGAGCTTTGCGGTGGTGTAACTGCGAAGCGCCGTGTCTTGCATATCTTTGCGGAACCCCCTGGTCTTTAGCGCTGACTCGAGGTTTACGAGACACTTCTACCACGCCCACAGCCTCTTTCATCGAAGAACCAGTTCGAACCATCTAAAGACGACTGACAATCACCGGCTGATCGGCTGAAAGGTACCGCGGCTCGGCACAGCTTCAGTCCTTCTGTCCGGTGGTGCTGCAATAGGGTCCACACAGTCGCAGAAAGTGCCGAGAAGGGCCATGTTAGGGCCACAAGGGTGAAAATGGAGAAGGAGAGAACAGCAGGGCAAAAGTCATGATTCAGGTGGTTGCAAGCGCAGGTCGACTATTGGCGATAGTTGGAGTTCTGGGTCGGGCAGTCTGGCAAGAGCTTTCCTACACCGCCCGCCTCTGCGCCCTGGGACTGGCCGCTGTCGTCATTCCCTCTTGCGCCCCGCAGGCGCAGACTGAAGGGGACCTCAAAGCGCCCGCCGACGTGCAACAAAGGGCGCGTAAGGACATGGTGCGCTGGCAGATCCAGGCGCGCGGCGTGAGCGACATCCGGGTCTTGAACGCCATGCGAGCCGTGCCGCGCCATCTCTTCGTTCCCCCCGAGTTTCGCGCCGAGGCTCACTTCGATGGGCCTGTGCCAATCGGACATGGACAGACGATTTCACAACCGTATATCGTGGCTTACATGACGGACGCGCTCCACCTGAAGCCGACCGACAGGGTTCTGGAAGTCGGCACGGGATGTGGCTATCAGGCAGCAGTGCTGTCCAAGCTGGCCAGGGAAGTGTACACCATCGAAATCGTCGAGCCGCTCGGGCGCGGCGCTGAGCGGCTCTTGAAAGAGCTGGGTTACGCCAACGTGCACGTGCGCATCGGCGACGGTTATCGCGGCTGGCCGGAGGCGGCTCCCTTCGATGCCATCATGGTGACGGCGGCGCCCGATCACGTTCCTCAGCCGCTCATCGACCAGCTCGCCCCCGGAGGACGGCTGGTCCTGCCTGTTGGCGCGCACTGGCAGGAACTGGTACGCATCACCAAGACCGACCGCGGCCTGTCGAAGGAAACCCTTTTGCCTGTCCGGTTCGTGCCTATGACCGGTGAGGCAGAGAAAAGGTAAGGGAGATGGCGGTCAGAACCTCGTTGCTACCTCTTGCTCCCGAAGATAGACATGAACCGCGCCAGCCCTGGGGGATTTGCAGCAGCTGGCTTGTCGCACGTCTTCTCGTGCAACTCACTCAGTTCGCGATACCGGTTGTTGAGGTCTTCCCTCAGGATCGCAATCTCACGCCGCACTGCTCGCGCCGCCGCGAAATTGCGCAACTGCTCGCTCTTCTGCTTGACCAAGATTGGCTCCAAATGCTCTCTAAACAGCGGCTCATGCTCGTGGACCAGCTCAAGCATGAGAGACCGCACATAATCGTCCTGGGCGGAGCGCGTCGTACTTCCCGTCCTGCGGCGGTAGTACGATCCTGTCGTAAACAGGGGCTTGCATCCGTTCAGCAGGACGCGCAGCCAGTAATCTGAATTTTCAGCGTACCGCAAATGGCCTTTATAGCCGCCGAGGCGGTCGTGCATTTTCTTAGTGCAGACGAAAGTGCGGGGTGTGCTGGCGCCGGCAAGTAACCCGATGACGCTGAGCTTGAAGTCCTCTCTCCCGGAGCACTCGCCAAATATCTCTACACCCGTGTATAGCAATTCCGCCTCAGGACATTCTTGCAAAGTAACGACTGCAGTTTCAACAAAGTCAGCAGCAAGCAAATCATCGGCATCGAGGAACACAAGAAGCTCTCCACCGGCAGCGGCAACCCCGGAGTTCCTCGCAGCTCCGGCACCCAGGTTGCATGTATGGCGCATGAACCTGACGTCTCGACTGCGGATAGAGTCCAACGTACGTGCGGACTCGGGATTGCCGGAGCAGTCATCGACAATGACGACCTCGATGTTTTTATAGGTCTGAGACTGTGCACTACCAAGCGCTTCCCGCAGAAAACCCTCCTGGTCATAATGCGTAATAACGATGGAAACGAGCGGCTCACCCATGCTGAATCACCACCAAGAAATAGCGCGCGCGATCATATTATCCTCGGCCTGCGCACATGAGCAGCAGCGAATTCATGAAGGAAATTTAGCAGTCGGCGGCTCTCTGTGCCAGCACTTGATCTGACAAGAAGGGAGGAGCGATGGCACGAGCCACCGTTCGGTTCACGCGCCTGCAGCAGAATATTGAGCGGCAAGGTCATCGTACGTACTTCTCAGTCGGTGCAGCTTTTCCAGTTGTGTTCTTGCTTTACGCAGTACGCTTGCCGAGTCCCACAAGCCTCTTGCACCGGTAGTGACGACCTCCAGAAGGTGCTGCTCATACAGGTCGCTGTGAGTCCCGAAGGTAGCTCGCACGAACTCCTCGGCAGCGTCCTCTCGGGCGCTGAATTGTTCGGAGTGCTTGCGATAAAGGTACAAGGGCCGGTCGACTAGCCCGATTTCATGTCCCGCGCGCAGTATCGAGATCAGGAAGGCCTTATCCGGCGAATGGCGCAGGGCTTCGTTGTATCCACCGACGCCGTCAAAGACGCTGCGCCGGAACAGGAATGTACTGGGTGCACCCCGCATGAGAATCTCCGGGAGTCGAAGGACCGGAGTCCAGGTTGCATCGGCTTCGCCGAATTGACGGACGGAGGTGGACACAACGGCATAATCACCTTTTGCCATGAGTGCGGCGGTGACTTCCAGGTAGTCAGGGGCGATCAGATCGTCGGCATCCAACGAGACTATGAGCTCGGCCGATGAAGCGGAGATGCCCGTATTCCTGGCGGCACCGAGCCCGCGGTTTTCCTCATGCCGCAAAACCTTGACCCCGGACAGGCCAGCTGCCTCCAGAATGCGAGCAGCTGGCAGGCCAGGCGAACAATCGTCTACAACGACGATCTCGACATTGGCATAAGTTTGAGCCTTTACGCTGCGGACGGCTTCGGCGAGGAATTCATCCTGCTGGTAGTAAGGAATTACAACAACGATGGCGGGCGCAATGCTCAATTCGCAAAAACCTCACGTCAAACCCGATCGCAGTCTATCTTATTACTTGTTGGCGCCGGCTCCGGCCAGGAAGGCAAGCATGAAGGAAATTTAGGGCTGCCTATCCGTCGCGCCCACCGCTTAGGATGTGGTAAAACGAGTTGCCGCGTGACTTCTCGAGAGTGACCACGAGTATCAATGGAGCAAGCCGACAAAGGATTCATCACCATCCTGACCGGTCTGTACGCTTTTCAAGACTGTTTCCACTTTCTTGCCTCTGTAAGAAAGTTCCACACAGAGCCGATCGCCGTTCTCATCGACGCAGTGCCCAAGATTCTTCAGGGATTGCTTACCAGTCATGGTAATGTCACGCTCGTACCGGCTCCCTCCCACGAAAATCCTCAACTGGCCTCCCGGCTGGCCAAGGTCGCTCTTTATGAGCTTTCACCTTTCTCTAAGACCCTGTACCTGGACTGCGACACGTGCTTGTTGACCAATGTCGCTGAATTGTTCGATCTGATCGGTGATGCCGATCTCGTCCTTACTGAGGACCCGCAGCGGTCGATCGGGACAGCCACCCATTTGCTCAGGCAGCCGCTGGGGGTCGTCCATTCCCTGAACGCTACGGGGCTGACGGTCACCGAAGACACGGTCCAGTACAACGGCGGTTTAGTAGGATTCGGTCGTTCAGAAGGGGCAGCAAGATTCTTCTGCGAGTACAAGCGGTTTTTTGAGCGAGTCTTGCGTAATCAGCACCTTTTGAACATGCGCGACCAGGGAGCTCTGGCGGCTGCGGTCGAGAAGGTGAAACCGAGTGTTCGCGTCCTGCCCGCCAACTACAATTATCTGCATGAGTTTGCACACCGGTACAGCACGGCGGTTGCCGCTCCAATCAAGATCATGCATTGCCGGTATCCCAGACGCCCAG
>DATNRD010000257.1:0-3915 GCA_036703665.1 Candidatus Obscuribacterales bacterium | reverse complement strand
GGAAAGGGCCAGCGATCCCTGCTCCCTGTTGAAGTTGTACTCGATGCGGGCCCGGTCTTGCCTGGAAGTGCAAGCGCTGGTGAGGGCAAGCACCAAGAGTACTGGCGCGAGGCAGGCGAAATTGGGGCTGGTGCGCTTCATACGCTGGTTGTCCGCTTGCCCACGATCTTATCAAAGGCGTCTGCCTGTTACTGCCGCTGAACTGTCACAGGAGGAGCTGCAGGGCAGGCTTTGCATGCCTATTGTGATATTGGCAGGCAAGGCCGTGTTTGAGGAGGCATCATGAGGAAGCGATTACAGGACACCAGGGGCTGGCTCAGTTTCGCCGTATTCAACCCGCTCAACTGGCTGGTTGTCAGAGCCCGCTTCAGGCGCCTTGAGGTGGCCGGCATCGAGAATGTTCCTTGTGAAGGACCGTTTATCGTGGTGTCCAATCACATCTGTCGCTGGGACGGGCTGGTGCTGCACGAGCTGATTGGGCGCCCATGCAACTGGATGGTTTCGCCCAACGAACTGACCGGCTTGCAGGGAGCCGTACTTCGATCAATGGGTTGCTTTCCGGCCGATTGCCGCTACGACCTGGTCGGCTTCGTTCGCGCGCAGGCCGCATCCGGGCACGGGATAGTCATTTTTCCGGAAGGCAACGTGTTTGCCGACGGCGCCACGCACCCGTTCAAGAACGGGGCAGCCAGGCTGGCGCTCTCCTGTGCTGCTGCCGGCATCGCACTGCCGGTAGTGCCGGTGGCGATCCATTATCCGGAAGAAGAGCCGGCTTCCGTCCGGGTGAGTTTCGGGGAGCCGGTCGAGCTTCTTCCGTATCTGGAGGAGTTTGCCGGACAAAGTAACATGGGTGTAAGAAGCTTGACCGTCAGGCTCTACCGCGAGGTCTGTCACCTGCGCCACAATCTGGGCGTTTCTGCTGATAACCTGGTATTGTTCACCGGGCGACCCGTCAAGCGGTGGGTGCCGAGGGAGCCGGGAGCAAAGGCCGGGCGGCCAGCGTCTATCTGGGTGAATCATGGCGGAAGCAAACCGGTTCAGCATAAAGAACCTCTGGGAGCAGGTGCGGTCTGCCGAGGATGATTTCTGCCTCCGGCGCATGGATTACCTGACGGATCTCGCCCGCAAGCTTTTGCCCGACGGATTCTGGGGCGACAACAGCCCGCCGGCCCAAGGCCAGGAGACGCTTTATCTTACCTTCGACGATGGCCCCTGTCCGCATGTCACTCCCTGGCTGCTGGAGCTGCTTGAAGAGCAGAACGTTCGGGCAACCTTCTTCCTGGTCGGCGCGCGCGTGGCCTCCCACGAGCATCTGGTCGAGAAGATCGTGCGCGCCGGGCACGCCGTAGGCAACCACACCTTCAACCACTTCCTTATGCCGGCCTTGAGCACGCAGGCTCTCGAGAAGGAAATCGACCGGACAAATGCGCTTATTGCCGACCTGGCAGGCGTGCCGCCGCAGCTGTTCCGCCCGCCTTACGGTCTTATGGACCAGCGCGGCGCCGACTGCCTGAAGGAGCGGAACATGCGACCGGTTTACTGGGGACCGGTGCCGGAGGACTGGGCTGCCCCCGGTCCCGAACGTGTCGTAAACAGGGTGATGCGCCGTCTGTCGCACGGGGCCCTGGTTGTCCTGCACGAGCACCGACTGCTCAGCAAGCAGACGCTGGCGGCTGCCAAGCAAATAATATGTAGCGGCAGGCAGTTGGGGTACACATTTGCAGCGGTTCGTTAGCCCGACCCTGGCGCCCGCAGTTTATACCTTGAAGGTTCAGCCGCCATGCTCGACTTCAGGCCGCCCAAAGACACGCTGGCGCTTATCTGGCTGGTAAAGGCTCTTTTGCCTTGTGTCCTGAAGTTTCACATGCAGAACGCCAGGATCGAGGTCGTCGGCGATGCTCTTGAGCGGTTCGCCAGGCTCAAAGGCAAGCGCACGGTCATCTGTCCCAACCATCCTTGCCGCGACGACCCGCAGGTGATGTTTGCTTTCTCTAAACTGGCCGGCGAGGACTTCAACTTTCTGGCCGCCCGCGAGGTGTTTGACTGGGACGGCGGCATGCGGGGTTGGTGGTTCCAGCGCCTAGGGTGTTATTCGGTGGTGCGCGGGGCGCCCGACCGCGAGTCGTTCAAGACCACCAGGAGGCTGATTGTCGAGGGCAAAAAGAAGCTTGTCATCTTTCCTGAAGGAGAAATCTCCCGCCAGAACGACACGATTATGGCGCTGGAGTCGGGGGTGGCGCAGATGGGCTTCTGGGCTCTCGAGGAATTGCAGAAAACGCAGCCGTCCGAGCCGGTGTTCCTGCTTCCAATGGCGCTCAAATACACTTATTCTGCCGACGTGCGCGGCAACATAGAGCGCTCGCTTTCCAGGCTCGAGGCTAGACTGGCATTGCCCGGGGAAGGCAGCGGCTCGCTGTATGCGCGCCTGAGGCGGGTAGCGGAAAAGATCCTCCTGGCCCTCGAGCAGGAATACGGCTACAGACCGCCGGCAGACGCCACACTGAACGAACGCATAGTCGGCCTGCGGGCCTTTATCCTCAAGAATATCGCTGCCTTCCTGAACGTGCACCTGCAGGAGAGCGCCTCGCAGCTGGACTGGATAAGGTCGCTCAGAAACGCCCTGGATGATTTCATTTATGACGATGAGCCCAAGCGCTCAGCTTACGAAAAGAAAATCCACGAAGAAAAGACTGCCAAAATTCGCGGGTTCTATCGCGATCTGGATCGCGTCGTGAATTTTATCTCGATTTACGACGGCTACCTGCGCGACAGGCTCACGCAAGAGCGGTTCGCCGATGTGCTGGACCGCCTGGAGACCGAGGTGTTCGGCTCCACCAACCCCAAAGGCCCGCGCCTCATCCGCCTGGAGGTAGGCCATCCCGTCAACCTCCTGGAGTTCTACCCGGAGTACAAAGCCAGCAAGCGTGCCACCGTCTCCCGCATCAACGAAAAGCTGGCCGCTGAGATTTCAGGCATGGTCGAAGCGCTCGATAAGGACCGCCCGGCCATCTTCGTGGAGTAGGGAAGAATTACAGGCAGGCAGTATATAATTTCTTCTCTTTGCAACCTGGCGGCCTGATGCTATGATGTTCCGTCGTGCTGCTCGGTTGTGCCGGCAGCTTCATCCGGTCGAACTGGCCCTGAGAGAGGGTTAATGCAGAAACTCGCTCTGGTCGGACTTGGTGCCTCGGGACTCTTTGCACTCCGGGAGCTGGCAGGAGCCGAGGTGGAAGTGCACGTATTCGACGTCGGTCCCACCTACCAGAAGCGCTATGCCTGCCCCATCGACCAGGGCAAACTGGAGGTTTGCCCGCCGAAAGCCTGTAGCTACTGCGCCCCGGGGCAGTCGGCCGGCAGCTGGAACGATTTTAAGGTAATCCTGTCGGCCTCGCCGGTCATAGGCGGGCGTCTTTACGATCTTATCGGGGAAGCGGAGCTGCAAAAGCGCCTGGACCTTGTCCGCTCCGTCATTCTCAAACATGCCCCGGTAGAGATCCCCATCTGCAAGCCGGATGATGATGACCTCGAATGGATCAAGCGCAAGGCGACGCTGGCCGGCATGGTCTACCACTATCAGGAGCTCTTGCATTGCGGCTCGGACAACGCGCCGGCCATCAACACGAGCATCCTTTCGGAGATAACCGAAAAGGGACCGAACATAGCTTTCCACTGGGATACCAAGGTGCTGTCGGTTTGCCGCCGCAACGAGAAGTTTGCCCTTGTGTACGACCGTTACAGGAAGCCGGGAGAGCAGGTGGAGGAGATGTTCGACATCGTCGTCCTGGCTCCCGGACGAGGCGGTGCCCACTGGCTTACGCAGCAGGAGTTCTACAGGGCGCTGGATATTCATCCGGGGCAGGTGGACATCGGTGTGCGTGTGGAGACAAGCTGTTACTTCACCGAGGAGATCGACCG
>DATNRD010000256.1:0-3824 GCA_036703665.1 Candidatus Obscuribacterales bacterium | reverse complement strand
CCGCAATGGCGGGTGGCTTTCCAGAGCCGGACTGGAAACCCGTCTCAACCGTGGCTCGAGCCGGATGTGCGTGACCTGATTAGAGAAGCCGCCGCCGGCTGCGTTGCCAACGTGGTTGTTGTTCCAATAGGTTTCGTGTGCGATCACGTGGAAGTGCTTTTCGATCTCGACATTCAGGCTGCGACCGTAGCCCGCGAGCATGGAGTGAACATGGTGCGCGCGGAAACGGTCGGAGATCACCCCAGATTCATCGAATTGCTCGCCGACCTCGTGCTTCCTCACGGGGGCGAGTAGGGGGCGCCGATGGTCGAGAAGGTGGCGATCGTGGGTGGTGGCATATCGGGCCTGGCTGCTGCTCACAGGTTGACGGAGCTATCATTGCAGCACGGGTTCCCACTGGAAGTCAGCCTGCTGGAGGCAGGTAGGAGGCTGGGCGGCTCGATTTGCACTCGTTCGTACGGCGACTTCATCGTGGAAAGCGGGCCGGATTCGTTCATCACGCAAAAGCCCTGGGCCCTGGAATTGTGCCAGCGCCTCGGTCTGGCAAATCGGATCATCCAGACCAACGATAAGTATCGCTGCACGTTTGTGGCGTTCAACGGGAAGCTGCACGCGCTGCCCGATGGCTTTGTGATGCTGGCTCCCACGCAGTGGACATCTTTCTTGCAGTCATCCCTGTTCAGTTGGCCAGGCAAACTGCGTTTCGCGCTCGATCTCTTTGTGCCGGCCAAGAGCGACGACCAGGACGAAAGCCTGGCCTCTTTCGTGAGGCGCAGATTCGGCAGGGAAGCGCTGGAAAGGGTCGCGCAACCGATGATTGGAGGCGTCTACACTGCGGATCCCGAAAAGCTCAGCATGAAAGCCACCATGCCCAGGTTCCTGGAGCTGGAGAGGTCATACGGAAGCGTCATTCGCGGGCTTGCCCGCCAGAAAAAAGGCGGTCCACCTGAACCGGAGCCGGAAAGCAAGATAGCGGATGGTAGTGCGCGAGCTGCTCCGGAATCCGGCGCCCGGTACAGCATGTTCGTGACGCTGGACGACGGCTTGCAGGTGCTGGTGGACGCATTGGCGGAACGAATTTCAAGAAGCGCGATATGTCTGGATACCCCGGTGTCAAAGGTGGTGCCGGCTCCGGGCAATGGCATCTGGAATGTCGTTCTGGCATCGGGCGAGACGCTGACGGTCCAGGCCGTTGTGCTTGCCACTCCGGCTGATGTTACAGCCCGGCTCATCTCGGAGGCCGACCCGGCGCTTGAGGCGGACATAGCATCAATCTCTCTGGCATCATCGGTGGTGCTGAACTTCGTTTATGCGCGCAAGGATATTCCGCATCCGCTTAATGGATTCGGATTTGTCGTGCCGGCCGTTGAGCGGCGGTCTATAATCGCCTGCAGCTTCAGCAGCGTGAAATTTCCACGGCGCGCTCCGGAGGGAAAGGTGATTCTTCGTGTCTTCATGGGTGGTGCGCTTCAGCCGGAGATTTACGAGCTTTCTGATCAGGAGATCGAGTCAGCTGCCCGCTCCGATCTGGCTGTGTACCTGGGGATAACCGGGGCCCCGCTGTCCGTTTCTCTTACCAGGCACCCCCGGTCTATGCCGCAGTTCAGAGTCGGTCACCTCGATCTGGTGTCCCGCATCGAGCAGCAGGTCGGCCGCCACCGCGGACTGGCGCTGGCAGGCAATGCTTACAGAGGCGTCGGCATCCCCGACTGCATCCACAGCGGCGAGCAGGCGGCCGAGTCGGTGTTCAAGCACCTGGCGAAGGATGCCGTGGGGTAGACCTGCAAGCAAGCGGGCGGATCAAATCCGCATCCACGTGGTCACGACTGGTCGACCGTCCGGCCGGTGGCGCTCCGGCGTGAAAAGAGATGGCAGGTCAAGGGGTGCGCCCTGAAGCTTCGCCGGAGGGTGGAACGGAAAGGCAGCGAGGCGACGGGGCGCTTAAAATATAGGAGCGCCCGGAGGAGCCACGGAAAAACATGCCCCGAGATCTGCCAGTCGGCAACGGCACGGTTCTCATCAATTTCGACAAAGACTATTGCTTCCGCGACATTTACTATCCTCACGTGGGGCAGGAAAACCATACGGTCGGACACCCGTCCCGCTTTGGTGTGTGGTGCGACGGCGATTTTGCCTGGGTCGGGCCGGGCTGGGATATAAGCCGCCGCTACCTGCCGGAGACGCTGGTGACCGACGTGCTGCTCAGCCATCCGAGACTGGGGCTTAAGTTGCGCGTGCACGACGCCGTTGATTTCCATCTCTGGGTCTACGTGCGTGAGATTCGCGTCACCGATCTCAAGGGTCGGGCGCGCAACGTGCGGCTCTACTTCAACCACGACTTCCACATATCGGAAAACGAGGTAGGCGACACGGCCTTTTACGATCCCCGCACGCAGTCCGTCATTCACTACAAGAAGGACCGCTGGTTCCTTATCAACATGTGCGATCCGCACAAGTGCGGCGTCGATCAGTGGGCTACGGGAAACAAAGAAGTGCCCGGCTTCGAGGGAACCTGGAAGGATGCCGAGGATGGTCAATTGAGTGGAAATCCCATCGCTCAAGGATCGGTTGATTCGACCATCGGCATCTCCATAGATGTTCCCGCATCAGGCGAAGAGGTCGCCCATTACTGGATCTGCTTCGGTGTGGCTTACGAGAAGGTGGTCAAACTCAACAGCATAATTCGCCAGCGGACGCCCGAGTACCTGATCAACCGCACTGAGCACTACTGGCGTCTCTGGGTGAACAAGGACGAGCAGGAGTTTCAAAATCTGCCGGAAGCGATCGTCGATCTCTACAAGCGCAGCTTGCTTGTCATCCGCACGCAGATTGACGACGGCGGAGCCATTATTGCCGCCAACGATTACGACGTGGCAATGCACGCCCGCGACACATACTCTTACATGTGGCCGCGTGACGGTGCGCTCATCGCCTACGCGCTGACCAAGGCAGGCCACAGGGACCTCGGACAGCGCTTCTTCGACTTCTGTCTGAACCTGATCAAGGAAGACGGCTACTTCATGCACAAATACAACCCGGACGGGACAGTCGCGTCGAGCTGGCACCCCTGGGTGCGCGGCGGTCAGTTCGAGCTGCCGATACAAGAGGACGAGACCGCACTCGTTCTGTGGTCGTTGTGGCAGCACTTCAAGAAATTCCGGGACGTCGAGTTCATCAAGCCGCTTTACCGGCGGCTCATCACCAACGGTGGCGACTTCCTGGCCGAGTACAGGGACGAGGACACAAAGCTGCCCAAGCCGTCGTACGACCTCTGGGAGGAGCGCTACGGCGTCCATCTCTTTACGGTCGCGGCTGTAATCGGTGGGCTGACAGCGGCAGGCAATTTCGCGCACGCGTTCGGCGAGGGCGAGCAGGCTGACCGATACAGGCAGGCCGCCGACGAAATCAGGGAAGCCATGATCAAGCACATGTGGAGCGAAGCGGATGGACGCTTTTGCCGGATGGCGACGCGCACCAGTGATGGTTACAAGCTGGACATGACGGTTGACGCCGCCAACTATGGCATATTCGCTTTCGGCGCGCTGCCGCCGCGCGATGCCAGGGTCGTGGCAACTATGAAATCCATACGCGAGCGCCTCTGGGTGAAGACCGCGGTCGGGGGCGTGGCAAGATACGAGAACGATTACTATCACCAGGTCTCGAAGGATCTCGACAACGTCCCGGGTAACCCGTGGTTTATCTGCACGATGTGGCTGGCTCAATACGAGATCGCCTGCGCGCGCAGCCCGGAAGATCTGGACAAGGCACTGAAGATCCTGCAGTGGGTTGCGGAGCGAGCCCTGCCTTCCGGAATCCTGGCAGAA
>DATNRD010000255.1:0-2304 GCA_036703665.1 Candidatus Obscuribacterales bacterium | reverse complement strand
CGAGGTGTTCCGGAACATGCTTTACGGCACCGTCCTGGGAGATGTCAGCCGCAATCTGCACGATGTTTCTTTCGTCATCCTGGACGAGTGCCATTACATGAACGATGCGGAACGTGGCACGGTCTGGGAGGAGTCGATTATCTACTCTCCCAGGAACATTCAACTGGTCGCGCTCTCGGCTACCGTCGCCAACGCGGAGGAGCTGACCACCTGGATCGACGAAACGCATGGCCCGACCGCCCTCGTGCTCTCTGACTTCCGGCCGGTGCCGTTGCGCTTTCATTACTTCGGTGAGCGGCATATCTACCCGCTGCTCAGCCCGGGGCGGGGCGTCAACCCACACCTCAAGAATCGCTTTGGAAAGAAGCGAGGCTTCGCCCACGGGCGCCGGCGACCGGCCATCGGAGCGCTCTTGCCGGCTCCGGCCGACGTGCTGTCGGTTCTGTCGGCACGCAACATGCTGCCGGCCATCTATTTTTTGTTCTCTCGCCGGGGCTGTGAGGAAGCCATGTATGGGGCGCGAGGCATCCCGCTCCTGAAGCATGAGGAAGAGCAGGAGCTGCGCGCCCAGATCGACGCTTTCGTGACCACCAACCCCAATCTAAGAAACCACCCCCATCTGTCTTATCTGTATGAGGGCATGTCGGTTCATCACGCCGGCATGCTGCCGAGCTGGAAGGCTGTCGTGGAAAAGCTCTTCCAGCAGGGGCTTCTCAAGGTCGTGTTCGCCACCGAGACGCTGGCAGCCGGCATCAACATGCCGGCTCGAACCACGGTAATAAGCTCGATTACCAAGCGTGACGACGCAGGGCACAGGGAGCTGACCGCCAGCGAGTTCCTGCAGATGTCCGGCCGTGCCGGGCGACGTGGCATGGACCCGGTCGGGCACGTGGTTGTGCTTCATCATCCTTTCGAGAACGTCGAGGACGCAGCCAGGCTGGCAACCGCCCCGGCAGATCCGCTATCGAGCCGATTTACGCCCTCATACGGCATGGTCTTGAATCTCCTGCAGAGGCACACGCTGGAGGACGCCAGGGACCTCATCGAGCGAAGTTTCGGGCAGTTCATGATGAACCAGTCGCTGGAGCCGCTTTACCTCCAGAAGCTGTCCTGGGAGAAAGAGCTGGAGCGCCTGGCGCACCCCTTGTGTCCGGGGGAAATCGGCGACCTGAGGCTATATAGCAAGAAACTGGAGGCGGTCAGGACCAAGCACAAGCAGCTCAAGCTCCTTGAAAAAGGACAGCGCAGCGCCAAGCATGACGGGGATAACGGCGCTGCCGCCGCTGCTTCTGCCTTGCGGTCGGAGGTGAAGACCCTTTTGGATGACGCGTATGCCATGCCGTGTCATGGTTGCCCCGTTCAAAAGCCATGCAGCAAGCAGACCGACAGAATCAGGATGTTGCAGTCCAAGGTAAGCGATGTCGGCAAGCGCATAACCCGTGAGAGTGGGAGATACTGGCGGACCTTCGAGGCTCTTTCCGACATTTTGAGGCTGCAGGGTTATCTCACGGGCAATACGCCGACCAAGCTGGGGCGCATGGCGGCGGGCATTCGCTGCACCAACGAGCTCTTTATGTCGGAGGTGGCGATAAGCGGCTGCCTGGATGACTTGAAGCCCGCCGAGCTGGCTGCTGTTTTCACCTGCCTGGTGAGCGAGGAGGGCCGGTTGACCGATGCCGCGCGTATCCGCGTCGGGCCGCAGGTGGACATGGTTCTGGAGGAAGTTCACAGGATCGGCAGGAAGGTCTGGCGCTTGCAGCAGGACTTCGATG
Source organism: Candidatus Obscuribacterales bacterium (assembly GCA_036703665.1). Classification (GTDB taxonomy): domain Bacteria; phylum Cyanobacteriota; class Vampirovibrionia; order Obscuribacterales; family Obscuribacteraceae; genus DATNRD01. The sequence continues at coordinate 532 of DATNRD010000255.1, read as the reverse complement.
TAGACATACCCGTGGAGTTCAGTCCGGTGCTGGCCGGTGTCACGCAAATGTGGGCTGAAGGGGCGTCCTGGGAGGACATCCGGCGCGCCACGGCCTTCGACGAGGGCGACGTCGTGCGTTCCCTCAGGCGGACGCTGGACCTCTGCCGCCAGTTCCTGCGCGCCCCCGAGGTTCCCCCCCGCCTTGTCGAGTCGTGCACGGCCGTCATGGAACTCATCGCCCGCGACGAAGTAAAAGAAGACGTTGTGTAGGGGCATGGTCCGCCCGCCGACTGGAAGGCCACTCAGGGACAATTTAGCGACAAACGAGGGACACGTTGAAAACGCCTTCCGTGTAACGTATCGGCTGCAGAGGCGGGGAGTATCGCCACGTTGCTAAGAACCAGGGAGGCGGCTCCGCGCAACCAGGGTTGGGAGGAGTGTCGCATGGCATACGGCAGGCAGGAGAACCCAGAGAGTCGCTTGCAGAAGAAATTGTTCTTCAACCCGGTCCGGCCATCGGGGCTGGGTCAGATGAAGATAGGCACGGCGGG
>DATNRD010000254.1:0-5906 GCA_036703665.1 Candidatus Obscuribacterales bacterium | reverse complement strand
GGCGGCCATCGCCGTGGCCGCCATACTCGAGGTAGAGCCGGTGGAGATCGAGCTGTATCTCAAGGACTTCGAAGCCCTTGAGCACAGGTTGGAATACGTTGCCACGGTGGACGCCGTGCCCTATTACAACGATTCCAAGGCCACCAATCCGACTTCCGCAATCAAGGCGCTGGAGGCGTTCCCGAATGAGAAGGTGGTTTTGATTGCCGGCGGGCGGGACAAGGGCACGGCGCTGGACGAATTTGTGGAGTGCGTGAAGCGCCGTGCGTCGGCAGTCATTCTCATCGGCGAGGCCAGCGAGCGTTTCGCCAGGGAGCTGAAAGCCGGTGGGTTCAGCGCAGTGTATCCGGTTGATGGCATGGCGGCAGCCGTCGAGCTGGGCGGACAGCTCAAGCAAGGGCCCGTGTTGCTTTCGCCTGCCTGTGCCAGCTTCGACATGTTCAGGGACTACGAGGATCGGGGGCGTGTCTTCAAAGATCTTGTCCGCGCAAGACTCGAAAAGCTGGCACCGTCGGTCTGACAGAGGGCAGAAGACAGGCCAGGGGCAGTCGGTTGGCAGCGAATTCAGAGGCTTGCCCAACCGAGCGCTGATCACGCTTGTCCTGTCACTGGTCGGCTTCGGCTTGATGGCCGTTTACAGCTCGTCTGCCCCGGAGGCGCTCAACAGCTATCAGGATTCAACGGTGTTTTTGCGACGGCAGGCGATTGCCTGCGTGATTGGTCTTTTTGTCATGTTCACGCTCAGTCGTCTGGACTACCGCAGGCTGCGCCGCTGGGCGTGGCCCTTTGCGATCGTATCCCTGGGCCTTTTGGCGCTCACGCTGATTCCCGGGTTGTCGCTTACCGCCAAGGGCTCGAGTCGCTGGCTGGCCGTCGGACCGGCGCAGTTTCAGCCGTCGGAGCTCTGCAAGGTCGCCTGCATAATACTCATGGCTTCCGGGCTGTCAAAGTACTTCTGGTGGCACAGGCAGGTGATCTCTCGCATAGTCGTCACCATGATTATCGCCGCCATCATCGTCAAACAGCCCGATCTCGGCACGGCGCTCATGATTCTGGGAACGCTCCTGGCGCTGCTGTATGCAAGCGGCACCAATTCCCTGTTGATCATCTCTTCGGTCTTGGGCGGCGGCTGGCTCGTCTGGCAGCACATCCTGCGCACACCCTACCAGATGGCCAGGATTCAAAGCTGGCTGAATCCCTATCTGGCTCCGCAGAAGGAAGGCTGGAACATCATCCAGTCGCAGCTTGCCATCGGGTCAGGAGGGCTCTGGGGTGCCGGCTTCGGCCGTTCACTGCAGAAGCTCTACTACCTGCCCGTCCAGCACGCGGACTTTATCTTCGCCGTGATTGCCGAGGAGTTCGGCCTGGTCGGCTGCGTGGTTTTGCTCAGCCTGTTTGCCCTGTTTTCGTATTACGGGTTCAAAACCGCTCTGGAGGCCAGAACGCTGTTCGGCCGCTTGCTGGCGATCGGAATCACGAGCTCCATCGCCTTGCAGGCGCTGGTAAACGTTATGGTGACCACCGGGCTTCTGCCTGTGACGGGTATAACGCTTCCTTTCATAAGCTACGGCGGCAGCTCGCTGGTCATTACTCTGGGCATGGTAGGTATACTGCTGTCCGTATCGCGTGATCGTGGTCAGCTCGAAGAGGACGAGTTCGACTCGCCAGGGGAAGCCAGGCATTACTGATGGTGCAGCACCGCATAGTCTTGACCGGCGGCGGCACCGGCGGGCACATTTACCCGGCGCTGGCCGTGGCGGAGCAACTTGTCGAGGATCCCGAGGTGGAGTCGCTGCTCTATATAGGGGCGCGGGGACAGCCCGAAGAGAAGCTTGCTCGCGACAGGAAACTCGAATTCGTGGGCCTCACGGTGTCGGGGCTGCCGCGCAAAATCTCGTGGAAACTGCTTGGCTGGCCCGGCGAGATGCTGTCGGCAATCTCGCAGGCGAAGAAAGTCCTGAGGCTGTTTCGTCCGACGGTCGTGCTCGGTACGGGCGGGTATGCTTCCGCTCCGCCACTGGGGGCGGCCAGCAGCCTGTCTATTCCTTATGCGATCCACGAGCCGGATGCACACCCGGGCCTGGTCAACCGCGTCTTTGCGCGCAGGGCGCAGCTCGTCTCTCTGGGTATGGAGGCCGCCGCTGACCGCTTGAAGACTTCGCGGGGGCGCATTGTCGTCAATGGCAACCCGGTAAGAAAAAGTTTCGTCCGGTTGCTGAACCGCGATGCCGCCTGTGCGGTGCTCGGACTGGACATGAGTCTTAAGACCGTCCTCATCACCGGGGGATCACAGGGCGCCCGCGCCGTCAATGAGGCACTAATCCCTGCCCTTCCCTCTCTGCTGGAGAGCGAACCGCCCGTTCAGATCATTCACCAGGCAGGGGAAAGAAATGTTCAAGACGTCAAGGAACGGCTCGACAGGAGCATCTTGCAGCATCCGCGCTACCTGCTCAGGGGCTATTTCGAGGACCTGTCGATAGCCTACGCCGTCTGCGACCTGGCTGTGTGCCGGGCCGGTGCAATGACTGTGGCCGAGCTGGCCGTGACGGGGACTCCCGCGCTGTTCATCCCCTATCCGTATGCCGCCGCGGATCATCAGACGCACAATGCCCGCTTCGTAGCGTCAAAGGATGCCGCGGCAGTGCTCCCGCAAAGCTCCCTTACGCCGCAGAGTCTAAGAGATCAGGTGCTGGGGCTTTTAGCCGATGACGAACGTTTAAAGCAGATGAGAAAGCAGATGCAGTCCCTGGGTAAGCCGCAGGCGGCCAACGATCTGGCCAACCAGGTCAAAGAGGTCAGCGCTGCCTACCAGGCAAGAGCACGGGCCGTAGTTGTCTAAGTCAGTAATCTGTCGGTGCACGCGAAGCCCCCGCTGAGCGGAGGAAATAGGCGAGCAGAGCCGGCGACTACACGGTGGCTTGCGCCGGTGTCGGGGGCATTACGGCGGGGGTAACAACGCTTGACTGGACCTGTGCAGGAACCTTGGCTTGATGGCGGGTCTTGCGCTCGATCTCGAGGATGAGGGACTCCATTTGCCCGATCAGGCGGGCTGCCTCATGGTCTGCTCCCTGCAGGCTTGTAACAATCTCTTTGAGTTGCAGGATGGTTCCGTGCAGGGAGTTTTGACTTGAGAGCGACATAACCCTTCCCCCGGAGCATTGCCGGTGCCAGTTGATCATATATCTGCAGAAGGCAACAAGCAATTGATGACAAGGTTGCCATTACCTTGTGAAGAGTCTAACACAGGGGTTGAAGATTACATCCGGATATATAAGTGACGTTAAGCGACGAGCTGTTGTCACGAGCTGGGCTACCTGGAATGCCGAGGCCGCGTTGGTGCGGGAAAACGATTCAGAGAATATTCATTATCCTTGGCAACCTTAAGGTTAAGCGAGTTTATTACTGACAAATACCGCTTGCTCTTAAAATCTATTGGTTCATCCTGAAAACGTGGAGTAGCCGTGTTGTATCCCAGAGCCCATCGCACATTTCTTGGAGCAGCGGCTCTAGCGCTGAATGTTGTGCTGGCCGCCGCCTGCGCCGCCAGACCGGCTGTCGAGGCGGCCAGTGAAGAATTGCCTGCAGCCGATGAGCCGCCTAAGGCCAGAGCGCTGTTCAACAAAGGGCACAAAGCCATGGACAGGCACGACCTGCGCAAGGCGGAGGAGCTTTACCGCAAAGCGATCGACCTGGCACCGGATCAGGCCCGCTATCACAGGCAGCTCTGCCTGCTTCTGCTGCGCATGGGTCGACCCCAGGAGGCGCGCAGGGAAGCGCTCATCGCGCTGAGTGTTGACAATGACGACTGGCGGACCATGATTCTACTGGGCAACATATGCAACCTCGAGAAGCGCTATGAGGAAGAGCTGGAGCTCTATCGCAAGGCCATCAAGCTCATACCGGAAAAAGAGAAATCTACTCGCGAACAGCTGCGCAAGCACATAGCTCAGGGGGAGCTTGCGCTCAAACAAGACGAAGAGCGAGAAAAGAAAAAGAAAGAGCTCGAAGAAGCGCAGTACCGCAATATCTTCTGAGACGGCATTTCGGCAGGGCCAGCCGGCAGACTGAATGCGAGGGATTTCCGGCATGTCTTCGCTAGTGTCCACTGTCTTTCGCGCCGCGTACTGGTCTTTTCTCGGAATGGCTCTGTTTGTGCTTCTGTTCAGCTACGTATTGAACTGGACGGCGGCGCTCGAGCAGCCGTATTCAATCGAGTATGAAGGGCATGTCCTCTGGGCGGTTCACCAGATGGCGCAAGGAAGGAACATCTATGATCCTGCCAGCCTGTCGGCAGAGCCATGGGCGGTGGTCATCTACAATCCGCTGTTGATCTGCCTGGGTGCCCTCTTGTCCCGGTTATTCGGGACGGCTTTCTGGGAGTTGCGTCTGATCTCCATGGTCTCAGCAGCGGCGGCCGCCGGTGGTTTGTACATGCTTTCCCGGTTGTCCGGTGTCAGGGTCTCGCTGGCGCTGACCGGCGTAGCGTTCTTTTCAGGGTTTCTTGTAGTGGCTTACTGGTCGTACCTGGCCAGGGTGGACTTTCTCGGGCTCGCCTGTGGAATCTGGGCGACCGAGCGGTTCCTGGCTACCTGGAAGGAGCGGGCTGCCATCCGTTCGGACAGCATAGAAGGCTACCGTTGGGCAATGATCTTGTTGCTGCTGGCTTACTTCACCAAGCAACAGTACTTCGTTTTCGGTGTAGCCTGGCTGGTTTTCCTTGTATGGAACGGGCGGGGGAAAATTGCTTTGAAGCTTGGCGCCGTGACGCTGGGCGTCGGGGCGGCCGTGACACTGTTCATTCAGCTGGTCACCGGCGGATACCTTCAGCACCTCCTGTTCGCCACAGGTCTTCCCTGGGAGTGGGCGACGCTCCGGTACCCCTTGCAAGTGATGAGTCGGGATCCCAAGACGGTGGTCGGGCTGTGCATCGTGCTGCTCGGCTTGCTTTACACAGGCAGGCTCTCTGAACCAGAGCGCTTGCCGATGCTGGTCATGTTCCTGTCGTTGCTGTTCTCCCTCTACACGATGGGATTGAGAGGAGCGTATCACAACCATCTGCTTGTCACTATATGCGGCTTCACGTGGTGGCTCACGCTGGCCCTCGAGCGTCTGCCGGTGTGGGTGGCAGCGCTGGCGGCGGCGACCGTGCTGGTGTCGATTACGCAGCCCGAAATAAGTGCCCGCAGAATCTGGGAGGCTATCCGCGAAAGCGCGAACACCGGGTTCTGGATCACGCATGTGCAGCGAAGTTACCCGAGGCGAGCCCACCTGCTCGCGGAAGATCCTTCAATTGCCGTGCTGGCCGGTCTGGAGCCGGCGGCCGTCGATGTGACGACCCTGATGAACATCTGGCGCTCCCAACCGGGAAAACTCGACCCGCTGATCGGGGAGATAGAAAACGGGAAGTATCCCGCAATCATAGTTATCGCCTATGACTGCCGATACCGCCGGGGAGGGATCTGGCCGCCGCCAGTAATGCGCGCCATACTGAAGCACTACGTTTACGTGGGCAGAGTGCATGGGAATGGGATTCCCCAGTGGATATTCTTCCCTGCCGAACAGGGATCACTCCGGGCCAATGATTCCGGTTGGCACCCGGATGTGCATTAGTGTGGACAAAGACACAGAAATCCGCCTAATTTTCCTGGGTCTCTACGTAATATTCAGGCGCGGCGAAGAGAGAAAACGGGTAGACATGTTTGAGTTTCTGGCACGTTGGTTTGGCCGGCGCCGGCCTGAAGTGGAGGATCCCGAGTTCCTTGCCAGGTTTCAGCAGCTGCGGGAACGGAGTGTCCCGCCCGCCGACAAAAAGAAGGGTCGCTCGGATCTGCTGACGAGGGTGCGGGAGCATGAGGTGCAGACAAATCTGCTTGTTCGGCCTCGTATCCCCACGGGCGCGGAGTGTG
>DATNRD010000253.1:0-7540 GCA_036703665.1 Candidatus Obscuribacterales bacterium | reverse complement strand
CAATGCGGAAACGAGCCAGTAGCGACCAAATGGTACTTAGGCCCAATACCGTTCACTTAACCTGGGGGCGCGGGCATCCGTGCGCTCGCACAGGCGGAACGCCTGCGCTCCCAGGGTTCCGAACCCAATCCGTCGTAAAGTGAAGGCATTGCCCTTAGGCCAATAACAGCCGGCAGGATGCCGGCGCCCAGACAGACGCGACAATCCGCGGCACCCTATGTGCCTGAGTGCCATTGAGTGGCGACCGGGCTCGCAGGCATGAGATACTCTTTGATTACCGTTGGATGGGCATTGAAGTAAGAGGACTCGTATGGTTTCTGAAATTCAAGAATCGGCCAGGGTTGAGACGGCGCAAGTATGGGTGCCGGAGTTCGGGTCGCTGGAGGCGCGCTACCTGGAGCCAGGGAAGACTTACCAGGGGCGTCTCTATAGGCTTTCCGCCGAAGCGCTGAAGGCGGTGTCCGAATCGATAGGCTTTACGGTCAAGTTCGACAGCCCGACGGTTCGCACGGCATACCTGGACGTGAGCAAAGCAGAAGGGTTTCTCACCTTCGAGATCGACCGCAACACAAATCCAACGGAACTCGGGCTTCGCTACGCTCGCGATCGTTGGAGCACGATCGAGCCGGCGAGCAAGGCGGCGACGGCTCTGCGTCCCTGGATCAAGAGCAACTACACGGCAAAATACCTGCCGGACAAGGTCCTGGCAGCTGTCGCGGATCAGGTCAAGCTTAAGCCTGAGGAGCGGGAGCACTTCTTGATTCGCATCAACTTCAAGGACCGCACCGCCGGGCTTGTGGCGGAGGATCGGTACATCGAGGAGTTTCCCGCCGGGCCTTTCCAGGTGTTTGCCTTGCCCCAGGACCAGCTCCCGGTAATTCCCATCGTCGAGCTGGCCGGCGAGCCTGCTTCAGCCGGCGGCGGTTCTGGCGCCGCCAGCGGCTCGGCAGCTACCCGGGCGGTTGCGGCGGCTTCCGACTCGGGGGCCAAGTACGCCACCTATTCGCAAAGCGAGATCGATCGCATGTTCAAGGTACAGACGGACAGCATAACCAACGCTTTGTCTGGAAAGATTTCCTCCCAGCAGCGCGTCTTTCAGGATGCGGTCGCGGCTCAGGAAAAGGCCTTTGGCAAGCTTGCCGACAAGCTGACCGCCGACGTGGAAGACTCCAGGATGAAACTGGAGAGTCACACGAAGGCAGCACAGGAAGCCACCCGAGCTGACCTCGAGCAGTTCAGGTCACAGCTGTCCAAGGAGCTCGAGCAATTTCGAGCCCATATCAACAAGAATGTCGTGCCTATCTCAAAGCAGATCGATGAGAAGGTGCAAGCGTTTCAGGCCGCGGCCGGAGCGCAGCGCGAGAACCTCAAGCCCTGGCTCATTGGGGTAGCGGTGGCGCTTCTCATTGCCATGACAGCAAGCTCGGCGCTTGTGCTCACAAGCATGCCCAAGCAGTCCGACATCAAGGAACTGCATAGCCTGCTGTCCCGCCTGTCCGAAAAGAGCACAAAATAGCCTTTCACGCCTGAGCGAGTCTCAAACTTATCCGGTTACCAGCTTACGCCGTGCCGCACCGGCGGCGTGTAAGACCGCTCCATACGGGTTTAGGCTTTCTTTTCCCTCTGGAGATAGTCATAGACCCAGGCAATCAGGTAGAAGGTCACGAAGCCTTCCACGAATGCCCAGACCGCGCCAATCAAACCGCCTACGAAGCCCGCCTTGTATCCGATGTACATCGTGGCAAGCGAGTCGAGCAGCCCGGTTCCCCAGCCGGCAAAAGCAGATCCCAGCGCCAGCGCGAAAATGAATAGCGCGGAGATGATGCCACCGGCAAGACCGAATTTCATTGCATCAATTTGCATATGCTGATGCCTCCTTGCAAATCCCCAATTTCACCGTCTTCAGCTCCTGAACCAGCCTTTCGAAAACGACAAAATATAAGAGTCTGCAATTTCACTATACACTAAAAACGAGCTGGCTGGTCGACCGGCCAGCGATTCGCGGGACCGGCTTGCGACTAACACTTAGGATCTCATCTCTGTCACTCGTACTCGAAACTTGCGGCATAGGCAAATGTATCGGTGGACCAAGTTAATAGTCCGACGCCGTCCGAAGCGGCTCTGGCGACCACATGCGGTCCGGCCTCGCGGGGCAGGTACACTGGGTCGCTGTCTGCATCCTTGAGTGGTTTGCAGCTCAAATACACTCTGAAGCAGAGACCATTTGGCGGAGGGCCTATTCACGTATCGCGCCAGGGCTGGATTCCGCCGGCTTTGGCTTCGTTGCAGGCAACACAAATGGTGCGTCAATCTAACCGTCAGTAAAGGATTGTCGGAGAAGGTTGAGGCATGTCAGTCAAGCGCACCAGAACCACCCTGTCTTTGTGAAAAAACAGCATTAGGTCACGCCTTTTTAGAATCCCAAGGATTGGAGGCCCTTGCCACGAGCCGCTTTCCGCGCGGTAGACCCAGGCTTTCTCAACTGATCTGCCGTCGATGGTCATGCCGTCAGGCAGGTAATCAACTTGTGCCATCTCCGTGCGCGATGCCCCACCGCGGTCGCCATCCGGTATCCCAAGCAGCGTTCGCACTTCCCACTGCGTTCTATTGAGTAGGCAGCCACTTTCTATTAGCCGATGACACATGGGCAGGCGCAAGTCCCAGTGATTCTCCTTAGAAGCATCCAGCCATTTCTCCCTATCAAAGGAAGGAACGGGAATTGGTGCCAAACGTATGACTATTTCTTGGACAGGCGTGGTGATGTATTGGCGGATGTTGTTGTTAACCCGGCTGCGATATATTCCAAGAGCCTCTCTGGCGTATATATCGAGCCACGGTGGTTCTGGACAGAATAGCAACAGGAGGACGGCAACGAGTAACAGCGTTACGACGGTGGCAGTTACGCGAATCATCGAAGCACGGACCGTCACCTTCGATACTCCCTGGTCATATATTGAACTGTTTGTGGGAAGTAATAACGGAAACGCTGCGCTGCCACCAGATCACTTGCACCTCCTGTCGCCATAGCAAACAGCTCTGCGTAAAACTCGTCCTTTGCCGGTCCTGAAAAGTAGCGCAGTAGTGGGCCTGGTTCTGACTTAGTCCCAATGTCTTGCAATAGCTGGTCCAGCTTCGCCGCCGGCATTTGCCTTACCTCATCGAGGTATGTGGTCTTAAAGCCACTGTCAGTGGCGGACAAGGTGCCATTGAGAAAATCGTGGGCATGACCAACCTCATGTCTGGCTAGTCCAGCCGGACTGTAATTTCGGAAACCCGTTACTGGTGTACCATCGGCTAAGTGTTCAAAAACCGCAATTCGTGGTGGCTTTGCTGAGCTATCGAATAAGGATGGTGCATCTTTTCCCTCACGCAAATCGGCTTTGTGAGTGCCAAAAGCACGGTCGTAGTCGTGGATGTCTTTGAAGACATAGACTTTGATGCCAGCGGCATCAAGCTCTCGTGCGATCCTGTCTGGCAGGGTAGACAAGCCGTTCTCTACAACACGTGCATAATCTGGCGAAGCGCCTCTGTTTTCGACAGCCAAATGATGCCTGTCCCCGCGGGCCGGCCGTAGCTTTTCCTGTGCCTCGCGGGTCCTATCAGTCCGCTCGGCCATCAAGATGCTGCCGCGCTCTTGCCCGTAGAGGTCTGCCAACGAGCCGCAGTCTAGTTTAGCCATTCGGGGATCAGCACCCCTGCTCGAGTCGTCGCTGCTCGAAGTCAACGATGACTCCCAGGCATCAGCAGCCGCCTGCCTGAGTCCGAAAGGCACCAAGTTCTTTGTTGGGTCTCTGAAAGCCTCGCTTTCAGCCTGATCATCCATGGGCCGGCACCCGGGCAGGGCAGAACGTGTGGTGTCCGATAAGCTTTGCCCCATACCTTATGCCCCGGGTGTCATCAGGTCAATCGCTGGTTCGTTTGGTGGTACGTCAAGCTTATCCCCACCAAATCGCCTCCCCTCCTGCTGGCCTGCCAAACAAGTAGCAAACCAGTGGCCTTGCTGTCGATTGTTCCTGAGCCGAAGTCTGATATGACCACAAAGCTCCAGATTTCAAAGTTTTCGATGCCATTAATATGCTGCTCTGTTCTATGACGTGACCGGCCGAGCCGATCAACGGGCTGCGGATTTACCCTGACGTCCAGGCTCTGCCGGCGGCGACTGTCCGACGTTATCCGCGGTGGGGAGCCGTTCTGTGTCGCCAGTCGAAAAAAGGCGGTTTATCCGAGCTTACGCCAGTGCCCGCGGTAATGCAGTTTTTTCCAGGTGGTGCCGTGCCTGACGAAGATGTCGGTAATGTGGTTCTCGGCTGTATAAGGGTGTTTGCCGCCTACCTGTGTGACAGCCACGAAGGTGACAATTGCTGTATCGCCGGTGACTCTTGCGTAGGGATGTTCGATTTTGTAGGAAAGGAGCGGGGTTTCGCTTTCCGGACCGAACTGCTGAAACCGTTCCTTGAGATGTTCCAGCACCGCCTGCTTTCCTACGATCAGCCGCTTTGACGCCTCGTCGAAGGTTGTGCACCCATCATCCAGGTATTTCTCGTAAGTGGAGAGGTCGCCCCGCGCGTACGCGTCGGCCAGCAGCTTCAGCACCTCTATGACTTTCTCTCCCTCCGTGCACATGGCCAGCGGCTCGCCGCATTCAATCTTGCAGAAGGTGCTCGAGTAAGAATGGCTGGACGTGGCGGCAGGGGCAGGCTCACCGGCTGCCGGCTCAGCAGCCCGCGCCGCCGTGCCGGTTGCTGACAGCAGAGAGGCGATCGCTAATGCCAGGTGGAAAAATCTTGCCTTCACTTTCCTTCCCTCACTCAATTCGCCTGGTCTATGGCTCGGTTGACATCTCTAAGCGCCTGCTCCACCTGGCGCAGGTAACCATCGATGCGCGCCAGTTTGTTTTGCAGCGAATCGATCTGGCGCGCGGTCTCGTCGTAGGCTCTTTGAAGATCGCTTTGCTGGGCGAGAAGCGCGTCTCTGGAGCGTTTGAGGTTATTGAGCACGTACGGATCGTAAGCCTTGGCCACGCCGGCCCATGCTGCCATCGCCGTCGTCGCGGCGATAGCACCGAGAGCAAACCAGCTCCACTGCTGTCGCATAGCGGACTGAACCCTCAAAACCTCGCACCAATAGCGATTGTCCTCAACTGTAAGCGAAAAACGCAAGAATGGGCTGCTTTCTAAGCAACTGTTAATGAGCGCCGTTTTCAAATCGTTGCCGTGATAAATACGCTTACTTGTCAAATGTGTTTTTGTTCTGGTTACTGTAACCCGTTGGGAATCCGATATCGGATGATTTGCTGGACGCAGCATCTTGACGTCGAAAATCGCCCTGCTCTGGTACCAGACCCGCAGTTTTCAATAAGATTGCCTTGAAATTGTAGCTTTTTCTGAGTTCTTGTGATATAACGTACATAAAACGATTAGTGGTTTGTGTCAGTCGCGTAAACTGGCCGCGATCCCTGGGCGGGAGGTTCACCATGAGTACCGGGTCCAACAGCGCCGCAGCACCGGTTGTTCCTGTAAAGGCTGCACCGCGAGCCGACAGTGTTCGGCTGCCGGATGAATCCGAGCTGGCGCGCGTCCTGGAGTCTGCTCTTCGCGAAGACGTAGGGCCGGGAGATATCACCACGCGGGCGCTGGTGGGGCACGAACAGACTGCCGTTGCTTCAGTGGTCTACAAGCAGGCGGCGGTGGTTGCCGGCATGCCTGTGCTTGCGCGCGTGTTCAAGGCCGTCGACCGCTCACTGGAAGTTTCGTCCCTTCTGGAGGATGGCAGCCTGGTGGACCATCCGCCGGCTGTGGCCGCTGTCGTCCGCGGGTCGGCCGCATCGATACTGACGGCTGAGAGGACGGCGCTGAATTTGCTTCAACGCCTTTCGGCGGTTGCCACAGCGACCAGACGGTTTGCCGAAGTCGCCGGGCGGGCCGGCATTGCCGTCCTGGATACCCGCAAGACGACCCCGGGACTGCGTGCTCTGGAGAAGTACGCGGTGCGCGTAGGGGGCGGGCAAAATCACCGATTCGGGCTCTTTGACGCGGTGTTGATCAAGGACAACCACTTGCGCGTGACAGGTAGGGTGGCGGAGGCTGTCCGATTGGCCCGCCAGAGCAATCCAGGCAAAAGAATCGAGGTGGAAACCACCACCCTGGACGAGGTCGAGCAGGCCCTGGCAGCCGGAGTTGATGCCATACTACTCGATAACATGAGCCCGGAGCTCATTCGCCAGGCGGTGCGGCTTGTCTCGGGCAGATGCTACCTCGAGGTTTCGGGCGGGGTAACGCTCAATAACATCAATCAGTACCTCATCCCCGGAGTTGACGCAATATCGGTAGGCGCCTTGACGCACTCCGCGGGCAACGTCGACATAAGCTTAGAGGTCGAGTACTAGTTATGGTCAGGGACATGGTTACAGCTCGAGCAAAGACTAAACCGCACGGCACGAGCCTGCCGTCTTCTCCTCAAAAGGCCGCGGCTGCGGGTCGCAGAGAGCTGATTGAAGAGATCCGTGCCCTCCGTCGCAAACGCAACGCGGTTATCCTGGCTCACAATTATCAAATCCCCGACATTCAAGACATCGCCGATTTTGTTGGAGACTCGCTCGGACTTTCCCAGCAAGCTGCAAGAACGAAAGCCGAGCTCATCGTTTTCTGCGGCGTGCATTTCATGGCCGAGACAGCGGCCATTCTCTGCCCCGACAAACGCGTCTTGATTCCGGATCTGGAGGCCGGCTGCTCGCTGGCTGAATCAATAGACGCTGCGCAGCTCCGTGCCTGGAAAGCAGAGCACCCGGGGGCTGTCGTTGTGTCTTATGTCAACACCAGCGCAGAGGTCAAGGCAGAGTCCGACTACTGCTGCACCTCCGGCAACGCGCTCAAGGTCGTCCAGTCCATTCCCGAGGACAAGGAGATACTGTTCCTGCCGGACGTCTTTCTGGGCTCCTGGGTGCAGAAGGTCACAGGGCGGAAGAAGATGCACATATGGATGGGGGAATGCCATGTGCATGCGGCGGTTCCACCGGCGCGCATCGACGAGAAGATGCGCGAGCATCCGCGGGCCGAGCTTCTCATCCATCCCGAATGCGGCTGCTTGACCCCTTATCTCGATCGGGTAATAAGGCAAAATGGCGGCTGCCCGCTCAAGGTCGCCTCCACCGAGGGCATGATCCGGCGCGCCAGCGAGTCGGATGCCAACGAGTTCGTCGTTGCAACCGAGCTGGGCATCCTGCACCGGCTTAAGAAGGAAAACCCGGAGAAGGTCTTCTATCCCATCGATGACGAGATGAGTTGCCGGTTCATGAAAATGATCACGCTCGAGAAGCTGCATCGCTCGCTGGCGGACGACGTCTTTCATGTGCGCGTGGCAGAAGAGACGGCGGCAAAGGCGAGACAAGCCATTGAGCGCATGATCTCGATCTACTGAAGGCGGCTGCGCCAGCGCCAGGAGTCGTGCCGTGACGGAAGCTATAAAGCCAACCAATGAGATGAGCGCCGATGTCCTTATCTTGGGTTCGGGGCTGGCGGGGCTGCTGCTTGCCCTCAAGCTG
>DATNRD010000252.1:0-4291 GCA_036703665.1 Candidatus Obscuribacterales bacterium | reverse complement strand
GCTCGAAGACGCGGTCTACGTTTTTCAAATAATAGGCGGGATTGAAGCAGTCTTCAAGTTCTGTCTTGGATAGAACCCGCATCACCGCTTCATCCTTCAACAGGTTTTCCTTGAAGTTGCCGTCGTCCTTGTTCCAGGCTTCCATGGCGCTGGCTTGCACCAGTTTGTACGCTTGCTCCCTGGTCAGACCTTTCTCCACCAGTTTCAGCAAGACGGCCTGCGAGAAGATCACGCCGCCGAAGATGTCCATGTTCCTGCGCATGTTCTCCGGGTAGACGACCAGCCCTCCCACTATGCTGGTGAACCTGTCCAGCATGAAATCCACAAGAATTGTGGAGTCCGGAATGATCACGCGCTCGACCGAGCTGTGACTTATGTCCCGCTCGTGCCAGAGCGGCACGTTCTCCAGGGCAGCCAGGGCGTTGGCACGCACAACCCGAGCCAGCCCGGTGATGTTTTCGCAGCCGACGGGATTGCGCTTGTGAGGCATGGCGGAGGAGCCTTTCTGTCCCTGCTTGAACGGCTCTTCGGCTTCCAGTACGTCGGTTCTCTGAAGGTGGCGGATCTCGGTTGCGAACTTCTCGAGGCTCGCCGCTATTATCGCCAGCGTACAGAGGTATTGCGCGTGGCGATCTCTTTGCACTACCTGCGTTGCCACCGGCTCGGCCTTCAGCCCCAGCAGCTTGAGGGCGAGGCTTTCCACCTCGGGGGAGACGTTGGCGTAGGTGCCCACCGCGCCGCTTATCTTGCCGACCGACACTTCCTCGACGGCCTTGTCCAGCCTCGCCTGATGGCGGCGTATCTCCTCGAGCCAGACGGCGAGCTTGAACCCGAAGGTGATCGGCTCGGCGTGGATGCCGTGCGAGCGGCCGACCATGATTGTGTGCTTGTGGCGTCTGGCTTGTTCGAGTACGGCATCGTGGAGCGCCTGCAGATCCGCCTTGATGATGTGGCTGGCTCGCCTGAGCTGCAGCGCCAGGGCGGTGTCCAGGATGTCGGAGCTTGTCAGCCCCAGGTGTATGAAGCGCGAGGTCTCGCCGACGTTTTCCGCCAGGTTCGTCAGGAAGGCGATGACGTCGTGCAGAACCTCGCCTTCGATCTCCTTGATGCGAGAGATTTCGAAACGGGCGTTGGCCTTGATGTCGGCGACCGCCTCGAGCGGGATTATGCCGAGCTGAGCCTGTGCCTCGCAAACTGCCAGCTCCACCTCCAGCCAGGTCTGGAACTTGGACTCCTCCGACCAGATGCGACCCATCTCCGGTCGCGTGTAGCGGTCAATCAAGACAGGTATCCTCTGGATATTCAGGCGATGCGGTGTGATTCCGGACGGTGGTTTTTGTCCGAGCCGGGACCTATTTTAATATAGGCGCTGGCTTACGGTTGCCTGGCCTGGGCCGGTAAGCTGCTCGTGTGATTTGTTGGTTGGTGCTATCTGATCTCAAACGAGTCTATGTAGACCGACCGCTGGCTCCGGTTGTACTGGAGTGTGAGGTCCGCCCCTGTTCCACGCCTTTCAAACTCTTTTACCTTGTGAGCGAAACGACTGAATCTGGGTTGCTCAACGTTGCCCGCAGCGGCGCCGGCGGTTGTCGCATCGACCCGGGACGTATAAGCCATCCAGCATTCGGCTAGCTTAGCCGCTGCTGCGTCGACTTCATTCCTGTCAAGCTGTTTGGCTACGACTCTGGCGGCTCTATCGCTACAATCTGCCATCCTCTGCTTCCCCCTCACTGCCTTATGTTTACCCCGCAACCTCCGAGAGACTAATAGAGAGTTAGAAGCTCTGCCATGGGGAATTCACGATGGTTGGGAACTAAATCGTCTGCTGCTTGCGGGAATTACGGTCTGGCAGCGGCCTGTCTCGACCATCCTGAGCTGGTGGACGGTATTGTGGGCTGCCGGGCCCGCCCTCTGGTGTACCATTGGTTAGGAAGACAGAAGTAAGAATCCATGCCCTCAAGCGCGGTTTGTACAGGATTGGTGAGCACTGATGATGATAGCAGTTCTTGCTGACACGCATGTGCCGAAAAGGGCAAAGACCTTGCCTGCGCGCGCTTGGGACATCTTGCGCCAGGCTGATGCGATCATTCACGCCGGCGACGTGCTCAATGAGCAGTTCCTGGATGAGCTGCGCATGCTGGCCATCCCCCTTCATGCAGTGCGCGGCAACAATGACATCACGCTGCGACATTTGCCTGAAACTTTGGAACTTGGGCTTGAGGGCGTGCGGGTCGCCGTCATCCATGACAGCGGAGCGAAAAAGGGTAGAGCGGAGCGCATGACGAAGCGTTTCCCAAACGCCGATCTGATTATATTCGGACACTCTCACATTCCGGTCAACGAGCGCCACGGCGCGGTTCTGCTTTTCAATCCGGGCTCGCCGACGGACCGCCGCCGCCAGCCGTCATGCACCATGGGTCTGCTGCACATTTCTGCAGGACATGTCCAGGTCGAAATAATTCCCGTAACCGACGCTGCAAGCACCGGTTGACCCTCATTTGGCGGGGCTGACCATTCCCCGGTTGGTGGTGACCGTAAGCCTTTGGAGCCAAGCTTAAACTTCGCAGGAATAGCGATATGCGACGGATTGCAGATTGCTGCCGTCCGCTCTATACTGGTATACGGTATAGGGGCGTAAAGCCTTGATTCAATCCTTCGGCAACCGATTG
Organism: Candidatus Obscuribacterales bacterium; assembly: GCA_036703665.1. GTDB lineage: Bacteria > Cyanobacteriota > Vampirovibrionia > Obscuribacterales > Obscuribacteraceae > DATNRD01. The sequence continues at coordinate 1,622 of DATNRD010000252.1, read as the reverse complement.
ACAGAAAAAATCTTCAACGGCATCAGGGATAAGGAGGTGTCGAAATTCCCGCAAGATGTCCTCAATATCGCCAAGCGCAAGCTGGACATGATCGAGTTCGCAACCGTCTTGCAGGATCTAGCCATTCCGCCGGGCAACAGGCTAGAAAAGTTGAAAGGCGATCTGGAAGGCTATTACAGCATCCGAATCAATGACCAGTGGCGTATAGTGTTCATTTGGCAAGACGACGGCGCCCATGGTGTGCTGATAATAGACTATCACTAGGAGAGCTTCAATGGAGAAATACACGCGACGAGCACCAACGCCGCCAGGCGAAATCTTGCTTGAGGAATTCCTCAAGCCTTTGGGCTTGAGTCAAAGTGCCTTTGCACGGCACCTTGGCTGGCCGCAACCAAAAGTCAATGAAATAATTAGCGGTAAGCGTGGCATCACTCCAGCGAGCGCCATGGCGTTTGCGGACGCTTTCGGCACTACACCGCAGTTTTGGCTCAATGCACAAATGGCAGTCGACCTATGGAACGCCAAGAAATCTCATCGCAAAGTAAAACGCCTGCCGCAACTGAAAGATGCCAAACTGGCTTGAGGGCTGCACATGGGAAAGCAATGCTACTTACTGGTTGATTGATCTTCTCCGCCAGTGACAGCAAATCCCTACATGCACCTGCAACTTTACGACCTCTCCCTTCAGAAAGATGTTTCCTCGCAAGTCCACTCAGTCTCTGTATCAGAGAGTCTGACGCAGGGCAAGCGGCGCCTAACAAATAACCTCGGCTAGGGCTCGTCGCAGGCAAAAGCGTGGATTCTTGAGCAGCATGCAGTCCGTGCGAGCAAACTGTCTTACTGTCCCTGGAGCTGCTTGAGCATGTTCTGGAGCATGTCGGCGGTTTGAGGGTCGAGCTGGAGGCCCGGCCAGCCGGAGTTGCTGCTGCTTCCGGCCGGACCCATCAAGCCCTTCAATGTGTCCAGCTCCTTGCCGCTTAAATCACCGAGGGGGTTCCGCCCGCCCGGCGCGCTGGCGCGCCAAGTGGGTGCGCTGCGCGAAGCGCATCGGCAGTGCTGATCGCGGATGCCTGACGGCTGTCACTGAATATGTTGCTTTCTGGGCTCTCGACTCCTGTGCCGCCATCCAACAGCATCGGCAGCCGTCTGCAAGGATGGGGTGAGGGGAACGGTCACGTTCACCAATCAATCTCGTGAAGGATGCGCTGAAAGTAAATCAGGAGTAGACTGGTGAATATGGGCGGAATTACTCGCCACTGAGTGATTCGCGGATTTCGTAAGTGAGGACATGCAAAATGCGGCGCTATCTTTTACGGCTGGTCCTTATCGGCAGCGCGTTCTATTTTCTGTTTCCGATGATCCCGGGCGTGCAGTTTCATGGAAACTTCATACACGCTCTTCTGGCGGGCGCAGTCTTCGCCTTTTGCGGCTGGATTGTTGAAGTGGTGGCCATTACCATAAGCGCGATCCTGACCATTGGCACCCTGGGACTGGCGCTTTTCCTGCTCATTCCGGCATGGCTCTTTGGATTCTGGCTGCTGCCAGCGGTCGCTCTCAGGCTTGTAGCAGACTTTATGCCGTCTGTTTTGAGCTTTTCCGGTTGGATGCCAGCTATCGGGGGC
>DATNRD010000251.1:0-8148 GCA_036703665.1 Candidatus Obscuribacterales bacterium | reverse complement strand
GATAATCGAGGTGCCTTCAGCCGAGGCCAGAGCGGCCATGATCGGCGCTTGCAGGTCGGTCGGAAAGCCAGGATAAGGCAAGGTGGTGATTTCAGTGGCACGCGGGCGACCGGCCGAGCGCACGCGCAGGGTATCGGGCGCGAATATGGAGACCTCCGCTCCCATCTCGGTGACCTTGCTGATAAGCGAGTAGAGGTGGTGCGGGTTGAGCCCTTCGATGGTAATGTCGCCGCCCGTAGCCAGCCCTGCCACGATGAAAGTGCCGGCCTCGAGACGGTCAGGGATGGTCTGGAAGACGGCGCCATGCAGGTCGGCTGGGGCAACGCCGTCGATGACGATCTGATAGGTGCCGGCACCGTGGATCTTGCCGCCCATCTCGTTGATGAACTCGGCCAGGTTGACGATTTCCGGGTCTTGCGCGGCGTTCTCGATTATGGTCTGACCTTCGGCCACAACCGCGGCCAGCATGATGTTTTCCGTGGCGCCGTTGGAAGGGCGATCGAGATAGATGCGGGTGCCGATCAGTCTTTCGGCGCTGGCATACACGTAGCCGTGCTCGATGCGCACGTCGGCCCCCAGAAGCTTCAGGCCCCTTTCGTGCAGGTCGATGCGGCGCTCGCCGATGGCGCAGCCGCCAGGCAGCGAAACCTTGGCCTGCCCGAAGCGGGCCAGAAGCGGTCCCAAGACCACGAAGGAGGCACGCAGCTGGCTGACCAGCTCGTAAGGGGCCTCCAGGTCGTTGACGTCACGCGCGTCTATCTGCACTTCGCCGTTGCCGATCTTCACCCTGGCGCCCAGGTGCCGGATGACCTCGGCCATCATCCGCACATCGGTGAGGTTGGGCACGTTGCGCAGTATGCACACGTCTTTGACCAGCAGGGCCGCGGCCATCATCTTGAGCACGGCGTTCTTCGCCCCGCCCACGCGCACGCTGCCATTGAGCGGGTTGCCGCCGCGGATGATGACGCGTTGCTCCGTTTCCGTAGCCGGCCGGACCGGTGGGTCGAGCCTGGTTGCCTCTGAGGTCATGTCTGTCTCCAAGGAACGTAGAGTATCTCCTGGCCCTAATGTACACGAGATAGGTAAACCCAGTGTTAACTGAGCTTTCATTCTAGCGGCTCCGGGGGACCTTAAGCCCGGTGGCGGCAGACCGGCTCCGGCCGGCGATGTTAGACTGTGAAGGGCCGGCGATGCCAAGCGGAGGGCCGGCGGCTCGGGGCAGGCAAGGGGCGATGGGAGCGGCGACCGAAGTCCGAAGGACTGATAGACCGGGCAGGGGAAGCCTGACGCTTGCTGCCGCGGCGCTGGCTGCTGCCGGCGCTGCCGCCTGCTCGATGCCGGAGGAGGTAAAGCGTATCGAGGCCGTTCGCCGCGCCGAACTCCGGATGGAGGCGGCCGGCTCGACCAACCTGACAGGGGAACAGATTTTTATTCGCAGTTGTAATACTTGTCATCCGGGCGGGAAAGAGGGGATGGGACCTTCCCTGGCCCTGTTGGACCAGCATCTGCCCGACGACCAGAGCCTGAAGGCCTTCATTCGCAAGGGCAAAGGGATAATGCCCGCGCAGCCGCGGGAGGCTCTCAACGACGAGGAGCTCGACTCTCTGGTGGCTTATCTTCGTAGGTTGAGTCGCGGCCTGTCGAGGTGAGTTCCGGACTGCCGGTATGGGCTTCACCGAGCCATTGCCGGTGGTGTCATAAGCGGCTAACCCAGGAGCATGAACAGGATCCAGAGGACCACCCCGGCGAAGCCGACAAGCAGAAATATCCGGGCCGTCAGGCTCGGTCCCGACAACATGACCGGTTCGATCGGGCAATACTTCCTCAATGCGTCGGGAATCTTTTCGCGGTCGGCCAGATAGACGGACTGAATGATGAGCGGCCAGATCCCCTGGTTGCCAGGCCAGGGATGATAGAGCACCACGACGAGCTCGGGGCTGATATACATACGGAAGACCTGGTTCCAGTTCACGGTCTTTCGTCGAGGCCAGTACGGCCCTCTGTACTTGATGCCCTTGTTGCTCAGCTGCAGGCTGCAGGGGCTGAAGTAAGGCCTGAGCCCGACGACCAGCGCCAGCAGGGCGATGGTAATGAAGAACCCTTCCACGTTGAAGAACAGCCGGGGGTTGTTGACGCGCTGCAACGGCTCCCATGCGTACTTGGCCAGGCCGGCATACGCCGCAGCCAGAATCACGCACATGATGAGCTCGGTCGGTTCCCTGGCTTCAATGAAATTGTACTGTGGGTCGCCTTCTTGATTGGGGGCGATAGGCATTCAAAAACACGCAAACTGGTAACGCGACTAAACAATAGCTTAAGGTTGAGGACGCTGGCAAGTCCGGCTGCCGGTTTGAGTCGCAAGCGCCCTGTCTTCCGGCTGGAGGCTGAGCCCGCTACATGCCGGTGCCGAAGACCTCTTCGGCGGCTTGCCTGGCTCGCTCGCGGCGCTCCTCGGCAGACAGCTCGAGCTGTCCGGCATGCATCGACACGGCCCGATAGAAATTGCTGTCGAACGGTCGTGTCCTTACAACGACAGGCATTGGCACGGCGTAGCCAAGAATCAGCGCTTGCTGCTTGGGATCGAGCTGGGCAAGCACAGTTCTAAGGGCCTGGCTGCCGGAAACGCCGGTGAACACCGCCTCTATGTCCTTCTCGTCATTGAGCAACGCCGTCACTCGCGTGCCGATCTGGCTGAGAATCTCGGGATCTATGCCGCTCGGTCTTTGATCGACGATGAGCAGGGTTACGAAGTACTTGCGCATCTCCCTGGCGATGATGCCGAATATAGTTTGGCGCGCTACCTGCGGTGACAGAAACTTGTGGGCCTCCTCGATCACGATCACCAGCTTGCGTGGCGGCGCGCTGTTGTCGGGATTGGCCATGTAGATCTCGGATCTCCGTACGTACTCGGCGTGTATTCGCCTGGTGATGATGTTCGTGGCCAGCATGTACGACAGCAGATTGTTCTGGCGACCGAACTCCAGGATGACGTGTCTGCCTGCCTGGATGTAGCGCAGGATCTCGTCGATGTAGTTGTGGGGCACGCGCGGTCTGAGATAGGGCGTCTTCTGAACGATGGTGTTGAGCCGCCGCTGCAGCGTCTTCAAGGCCGTGGCGTGACCTTTGAAGGCAGCCACGAACTCGTCAATCTCTTCGCCTGACATATCAAGAAGCGTGGAGATCCAATCGCCTCGATAACGCTCGCGGAATATATAAGCGTTCTCCAAAGTCGCTTCCGAGAGTGCCAGCTCTGCTTTCAAGAGCTCGAGGTCCTCGATTTCGATCTGGTCGTAGCCTATGTAGAGTTCGTGCGCGTCCGGGATGCCGCGGGCGCGGGACGACTCGGCATCGAGGCTGAACACGACGACCTGGCTGCCGAAGAGCTGCTTCAAGCCCTTGACGCGCGGCGCCGATTTGTTCTCGGACATGGCCTGCCAGCCGTACTCGTTGTGCATGTCGAACACCAGTACAGACGCCAGATCTTTGCGTGCCAGCCCGCACAAGAAGATGCGTGTCAGGAACGATTTGCCCGTGCCCGACTTGCCGAAGATGCCGTTGGAGCGCTCTATGAAGCGTTCCAGGTTCACGCACACGGGTGTTTCCATGTTGAGCGGCGTGCCGACATGGAAGAAGGTATTTTCGGGATCGGCGTCGGACTCCTGGCCGAAAACCAGGGCGAAGTCGGCGCTCGTGGCCTCGTAGACTGCCGAGAAATGGCTGGGTATGGTCTTGACCGGGCGCAGCTCGGGGGAAGCTGCCGGTCCTGACTGCTCCAGCATCAGCATCGGCTGCACCTTTACCGTGGCAAAGGTGGAGACGCCCGACAGCACGGACATGACGAAATCGTCGCCGTGCGGCGGGTGGGCAAGGATGCGCGGGTTGGTGGTGGTGAGGCTGACGTCGGTCAGCATGCTGAAAAAGCGGGTATTGCGCCCCTCGACCACGACAAAGCGCCCGACGCGTAAGTCTTCCACCGAGGTGCCTGGATCCAGGCGCATCTCCAGGCCGCTCGACAAGGAGCCCTGTATGATGATGCCCAGACTTTTTCCTCGTCCTTTCATTGAGCCTTCCGCTGCCGCCTGCGGTTCCCGGCACAGCCGTGCTGGCGCTCCTGGTCTCCGGTGCCGGCCGCTGAGCCACAGCCTGGGGCTGCGCCCAGCCCTGCTTGCCGGCCGCCTCTATAGTCCTATGGATTGCGCGAATTCCGCAACTGCCTCGCGCTTCTGGTCGGCAGAGTAAGTTCTCTTGCTCACGACTTTGCTCTCGTCGCTGCCTTCATATTCCGTGAGCGTGTACACCAGCGGCTCATGGAGGCTGCGCTCGAGACGAAAGAGATTGCCGTTGACGCCTGTGGCGCCGACCAGCCCCCAGATGCCGTCCAGCGATTTGACAATGTCATCGACGGTATGGGGCCACTGGGCTCTCATCGTAACCATAAATTAAAACCTCCAGAGAGATCCCAATAATGATCCTGTTGCATTCTAGCAGTGCTGGCGCCGCGCAGTTTGTGCTAGCAGCACCGTCTTGCAGCCAGGGGCCGAAACAGTAAGGAGCGGCTCAGGCACAGCCGCCCCTTAAGCCTGTCCGGAGAGGGACTTGAACCCTCACGGTTGCCCACACGCCCCTCAAACGTGCGCGTCTACCAGTTCCGCCATCCGGACAGATTAGTCAATTGCGCTATCAACGCACCGGGAGCGTTGAGGCAACGGTGCAATAGTTTATGCACGTCGCCTGTGAGACTGTCAATACCACCTTAGCAGAGTTCAAAGCAGGTTTCCGCAGCGAGCGCACCCCTTTAATTCGTGGTCGAGGGGCGGCCGTACCTGTCGGCAGCGAGGGATTCCGTAAGCATTCACTCAAGGACGTCTCCGCAATGTCATTCGAGCAAGGCGAGGCGAAGAATCTCTGACCGACAGGCGCTGCTGTGAGAGATTCTTCGTCGCCCCTGCGGGGCTCCTCAGAATGACAGACAAGGAATGGACTCCTCAGAATGACAGACAAGGAATGGGCTCCTCAGAATGACACTTTGCGGGTTCGATCAGCTGTCTTGGCCGAAACCTTACGGATTCCGGAGACGATACTATGACTTATGGAAGCCCCTTCGTACGTGCACACTAACCGCTTTCCCGAGGCGGGGAGCGGGCGTGCTTTGTGCAGGTGGTCTTTGCAGATGCCGGGCAGCGGCTATCAGATGAAACATGAAAGCGCCAATTTACGTCATTTAGAGCGAATCTCGTACAAGGAAGATGAAAGGAAAAATTTAACTTCCGGGAAGTAAAACGAGCTGTCGCTGGGCATATCTAGATCGAGCCCGGTGGCGCAAGTAAGCCCTGTAAGCGGCACGACCGATCCTTCAACATCTACGAGTAATGGTGCGCGGATGATTGAAATGTATGTGGCCGGTATTGCTCTTGATGCCCGCAACGGGCATCCGATCGTCGTTCTCAATGACGCCACCAAGCGACGCGCTTTGCCCATCTGGATCGGTATTCCCGAAGCAAACGCCATCACGCGCGCGCTGGAGAATCAGCGTCCCGAGCGCCCGATGACCCACGATCTTCTGCTCAACGTGGTAACCACGCTGGGATACAAGGTAGAGCGCGTGGAAATCAACGAGCTGTCCTCCAACACGTACTTCGCCACCGTCTTCCTGGCAGTCAAAGAGCCGCCCAAGGGGTCGTGGGCGGTCAAGCCGATCGATGCCCGACCCTCCGATGCCATTGCGCTGGCGCTCCGGGCCGGGGCGCCGATCTTCGTGTCCACTCAGGTTGTTGCTGAGGGAACCATTCCTGCAGACTATGAAAAGGACGAGGCCGAGGCGGAAGAGTTCAAGCGGTTCATCGACGGGCTGAAGGCATCCGACTTCAAGCTGCCAGGACATGAGCGCGGCAGAATCGAGCCGGGGGAGTAAGGCAGAGCATCGCCGTCCTTTGTTACTTGTTCTTGGCCAGCGCCTGCTTGAGAGCTGTTTCGAGCGTGGCTATCTTGGCCTCGAGTTGCTTTTCCCTGTCCGACTTCACCTCGGCCAAAAGCTTGGCGTCTTGTGCCGCCCATTCCAGCTTGCGTCTGTCGGAGGCGACCCTGGGAGCCCTGACCAGCTCGGTGGACACGGCCGCCAGCAGGCTTGCCGCCAGGGGCGCCAGGAGGATGAGACTGAGCGGTGTCTGGAGCTGTGACCCGAAAATTGTCAGGGTAAGAGGCTGCGGATTGGCAATGGCAAGATAGATGAACAGGGCCGCCAGGAGCGCCCACATTGCCAATACCGCATAACGCAAGATCATCTTTCCTCCTTGAGGGCCTCCAGCAGTCTCTGGAAGTCTGCCGGCAGAGGCGCTTCAAATTCTAACAGGCTCCCGCTTACGGGATGGCGGAAGGAGAGTCTGGTGGCATGCAGGGCGTGCCCGACCAGCCCCAACTTGTGCCGTTTGGCCAGCGTGCCCGTCGCTTTGCGGTTGTACACGATGTCGCCGACCACGGGAAAGCCGAGGCTGGCCATGTGCACCCTTATCTGGTGGGTGCGCCCGGTTTCCAGCTCGACGGACACGAGCGTGCACCCGGCAAAGCGGCGAAGAACCGTGAAGCGGGTGACGGCATGCCGCCCCCTTTCCACCACGGCCATCTGCTGCCGGTGGACGGGGTGGCGGCCAATGGGCTTTTCTATGCAGCCGGAATCCTCAGGCATCACGCCTTCCACCAACGCCAGGTACGTTCGCCTGGCCTGCCGGTCGTGAATCTGCTGGGCGAGCCCGCGGAAGGCGCGATCTTCCTTGGCCACGACCATGAGTCCTGACGTGTCTTTATCCAGGCGATGAACGATGCCGGGTCTGAGCACCCCGGATATGCCGGAGAGCGTGCCGCGGCAGTGATGAAGAAGGGCGTTGACGAGCGTGCCCTGCTTTACTCCCGCCCCGGGGTGGGTGACCATGCCGGCGGGCTTGTCGACGACCAGCAGATAGTCATCCTCGTAGACGATTTTCAAAGGAATAGCCTGAGGCTCCAACTCCAGGGGCTCCTCGGCAGGGATTGTAACTGTCAGCTTCTCCCCACCCCGCAAGCGCGTCCCTGCCTTGGCCGGCTTGCCGGACAGGAGCACGAGCCCCTGGTCGATTAGTTTCTGGATGCGGGAGCGCGTCAGCCCGGGCAGCTGGCAGGCCAGATAAATGTCCAGCCTGGCAGGATGCTCTTCCAGCTCTTGCACATGTATGTCGATCTTCTGCTCGGTGCTCATCTGCGCTTGTCGATCTAGGAGGCTGCTGGCGGCGGCGGGTCGACCATGTCCCTACAAGTTGCCCTCGGAGGCATCTTTGCTTTCTGCGCCGGTCTTGCGGCGCTGGATGTAGTAGTCGATGGCAATGAGAAGGATGCCCGCGTCGATGGCCATGTCTGCGACGTTGAACACCGGAAAGGACATGAAGGAGAACTCCAGAAAGTCGGTCACGCGCCCCACCGTGAAGCGGTCGCAAAGGTTGCCCAGCGCGCCCCCGAGAAGCAGCCCCAGTCCGAGGCGCTCGAGGGCGCTAGCAGCCGGCTGGCCATGTTCTCGCCTGACAATCCAGAATGCCACCGCTGCCGTAAGCAGTATTGCCAGGGCCGTCATCAACCAGGAATAATCCCGGCCGATACCGAATGCGCCACCAGTATTGGTGGTGTAGTTCAGGTGCACGATTCCAGGGACGAGCGGCCTGGTGGCCCCGGAAGCCAGGTGGGCGCGCGCCCAGGCTTTGCTGACTTGATCGAGGGCGATAATCGACAGGGCAACCAGAGGGACGACGAGCTTGCCGGGCATTACTTCTTCTGCTCGGCAGGCGAAGCTGCCATCTCGGACGAGGCGGTGGCCGTCTGGCCGGGGCTTTCCTCGGAAGGTGGCACGACATTGAGGCGCCGGGTGAGGAAGGCGATGCCCATAAGCGAGTTGCGCGCCGAATTGGTGACGCCGATGGTGGCCATGAGCAGCTCGTTCTTGTTCTTGCTGTTGGCAGACATGACCCGTTCCAAGACGGCAGGGGTGCTCTCCAGCGGGCGCCAGGCGTCGGTCGGTTGCGGCTGCGGGTACTGCAGCGGCTGGCTGGTGATAGAGCCTACCGCGGTCAAGCCCTGCGGCAGCGTGACCTCGAGGCGCGCCGAATATTGCCTGCCGGCCTTCACCTG
>DATNRD010000250.1:0-2937 GCA_036703665.1 Candidatus Obscuribacterales bacterium | reverse complement strand
CGCGTCCTCGGTTTCCTCGTTGGGGCGCTGGTCCGCCGCCACCGCCTCTTGCTGTCCTGTCCGTGCTTTTTTAGGGGAGTTTCGGCAAACCCCGTTCGCTACGCAGATCCGGCAACGAATGTCGAGCGTCTTTTCGCTCGTTCGCAACGAACCACTTGAAGAATTCGCCATCCGGGCTCGGCGGGCCGGGTTGGCCATTGGCGGTAGCACGTGGATAGTAGTACGGTAGGTTATCTTTAAACCCGCGGCACGCTATTAGGAAAGCTTCAATGAACGGGACCCTCTCAAAGCCCTGAGACGGTTGTCCGTAAGCGCGTATGAGGGCGTTCTTAAATGCCGTTATCGCATCGTTGCGGGCATCTGCCGGCGGAGTCGTTGTGTGCCAAGCCTGGTAGCGGGCGCGCAGGTCTGCACCGCTTCGCACATCATTCGCATCGATCGTCAATCTCACGCTTCCAAAGCCAAGCGGCTTGCCTCCGCCAAAGCGAAGGTAATGGCCTTCCGGAAGTTCTAGCAACCAGAGAAGTGCTCCAAGCTCGACCGTCGAAAGATTATGGACGTGGATGTCGAAGCTGAATTGCGCGCCAGGTTTCACCCAACCCAGCACTGAGCGATTCTGGTCATCCCGCTGCTCCTGACCGCCTGTTGTTCGCGGGCGGCGATATTCCTGGTAGTGGGCTGGGGTGCCAGATGAATTCTGCGTGCGATCCTCGGTTGGATTGGACCAATGCCCTTCCGGAAGGCTACGCTGGTGAGGATAGACCTTCCGCCCACGGAGGCCCTTAGCAGGACTGTAGCCTGCTTGAGCTTTGGTTAAACCATCGCTTTGAGCTTCTCCCTGCCGGGACCGTGCCACGTAGAAGCGACCTTGTTGAGGCTTTGGCGCTGCGAGAATTGCAAGAGGCACACCTGAAGTATCGAACAGGTCGACCGAATCTCCCGGAACCGACTCGCAGACCACCGGACCAATTCGTATTAGTCCCCGAGCCGCTATCGGCTCGCTCCTTGACGTATGTTCCGCATCAGCGTTGCTCTTGACCCAGCCGAACACACGGTCGGCTGGAGACAATTCGGCAATCGATTCTGCGGGGCGCAATGAGTCATCGAGAAGACTCCAAGCTGACACCGGGTAGAGTTCCCGAGAAAGCATGACAGGAAACAGGGCCTCTACCTGGTTCCGATCTCTCGTAAGGCGTGCATAACAAAGTGTCCCGTCCGCGAGCTCTCTCTCGCTAAGCGTATACACGTGTCGTGACCAGGCTGTCTCTCCAGGTTTCGATCCCAGGTAAGCATCCGGCTGCTGATTGCGAGTGCGCCGCTTTCGCAGGTCCTCCTCGTGAATAGATTGATAGTTCTTGATCAGCTCACGCCACTGCTTGCGGTGTTCATCTGTGAGCGGCAATGCTTTATCTGTGGGCGATTGGGAGTCCAAGAAGAACACACGCTCGTCATGTTTGCGGTTGATATTTGCGTTAGTGATACAGACCCAACCTTCGACCTTCCGTATTGGATCTTTCACCGGCTCGTGCAAGGATGTTTCGTCCTTCTTGGTGGGTGGAGGGCTAGGCGCAGGAGCATTGCCAAGGGGCAGCCCGGCCCGTGCAATGGAGCGAACGGACCAGTATTGGAAGTCGGGGACGTGCCTTCTCATGCCTTTGTCCCAGCGATGATGCTGAAACAGCTCGATCCAGCACTCGACATTGTCACCGTGAACCGGCTTGGTACCATCGCTGTAAGTCACGGCTTGCGCGGAGATTTGTCCGTTGCGATCGTAGCGAGGTAGCCAGGCAGCATACATTGGACCGTCTGGCCTTCCATCGGCTCGGACATTAGACGTTCCGGTAAGCAAATGAATCTGCCCATGTTGAATCCTGGCGGGAATCAGGCGCAGTCCTTCAGACGTGTCCATGCGGAAAGCGAGCCGATCTAAATGCTGATTTTTAGAGAAACGCCCAAATCTGGAGTTGGTGATTGTTTCGTAAGCCGAGCGGAGCATTCCGCGAACGCTAGAGGCAGGGATCGAAGGTCTCCCCTGCGAGTCAAGGCGAAGGTGATAAGTCTTGTGACCATCCGGGCTCTCTTGCACTTTTTCAGTGTCCGGGACCAGGAGTGGTGTTATCGCGGTCATCACAACACGGATGGTGCCGGAGTACCTGCCAGCGTCAAAGCAGTCTTGATGTGGCGGGGCATGGTCCCCTAAGTCCGGATCGCTGGTATTGCGCGGAGGTGCCGGCACAAAATTGTAAGGATTGTGGAAGTCAGGGGAGGGCTGAGATGGTTGATGTTGGTCAGCGGCAGCTTGAGGGGTAGGTCGCGAGTCTACAAATGTTCCGCCTACCTCTCGAACCTTTTTGGGCTGGCCACCGACTCTCTCAAACTCGACCTCCTTTCCGGCTAGTTCTTTAAGACGGTCAAGCACGGTTTGTGAAATCTCGCCTTGAGCAGGGGTGAAGACGCTCTTTCCGACACGAATTTGGACACGCGGCGGCTTTCCCTTTCCGGTTGCCTGGACCACGAGCTCTCCACGTTCAATCACCATGAGCACCTCCCGGAGTGAGCCTTACAAGTCGAGTAGCGGCCATTCGGACCACACCAGTGTCTTCAGCTTTCTCATAGTAGTGAGTGACGCGCAAGCGAACGCGCCTGGATTGGAGTTGCTCGGTGGTCACCGAGATGGGTAGCACTTGCTCCGCACCGGTTCGGTCAACGACGTGCGTAAAGCCGTGGTCGCATTTAGCAAGGACCGAGTCTCCGCGAACAACTCTATCCTCGTCAGAGGGGCGCAGCGGGTTCGAGTCGTTTTCCCTGTCTTCAGGAGGATCCAGCTCCCGCAGCAGCCTGCCCGTGAAAGCAGCGTCTGCCCGCCAGATGAAGATTTCCACCTCATCTCCAAACAGGCGCAACTCTTGTAGCGTTTCTCGTCGAATCGGCGGAGAG
>DATNRD010000249.1:0-5287 GCA_036703665.1 Candidatus Obscuribacterales bacterium | reverse complement strand
CTCCGTCACATCGACGTCGCGATTGGCGACGCGGATGACGCGAATGCACAGACCGACAACGGCAAGCCCGGCCAGGATGATGGCCAGGTTGACCAACAAGTGGTAGTCCTGCACGTACTCGATGGGGCCGTCCTTGATTTCCGGGCGCCCGTCCCAGGTAGCCGAGCTGTAAAGCTCGAGACCGGGGAGCGTGATGAGCTTGTCGTCCGCCTGTCCCTGAGCCCTGTAGGTCATGGTGGCATTTACCTTCCACGCCTTCTTGAGGGCCATAGCCTGCAAGTCCAGCTTGAGCTTGATGAGCTTGGTGCCGTCCTTGAGCTCGCGGACGAAAATACTCGGCGGTCCGGCGATTTCGAAATCGCCCTGGATGGCGAGCGTGTTGATGTCGATTGCCGTGCCTGGCTTCTGCTTGAAGTACAGCGTGACCGGAATGCGGTCGCCTGTTCTCCAGCCGAAATCGCGCTCGACCTGCGCCACTACTTGCGGTGCCTGAGGATCGCTGCCCGGCTGGGCGGCAAACTCAGGCCATACCGTGCGCTGGGGCCAGAACAGCCATGCCATAGCTCCCATGGAGAGAGCGATGATCAGGGCGGCCAGGGCGCACGACTTGAAGAACTTTTTCATAAGTCACCTAAACCTCTTTCCTGATCACCACCGCCTGCGGTACGGAGAAGAGCTTCTCCGTCCTAAGGCAGAGCTGATGCCTGTACTGCTCGATCGCCCCGAAAGACTGTTGTCGTCTTTCAGCTCCTCGCGCGGATTTTTCGGCTCGCGAGGAGCGATGAGCGTGAGCGCGAATAAGAGCGCGCCAAGGAGGAGCGGGTAGATGAAGACTTCCTGCTCGCCCTTCTTGCGCTTGACCTCGACCTTCGACACAAGCGAGCCGATCTGGAAGTCGCCGGGCTGAACGACGCGGACATAACGGCCGCCCGTGGCGTTTTTCAGCCACAGGAGCGTGTTTTCCTCAAGCGCCGACATCTGGACTTCCCCGTCGACCTCATACCACTGCTTGCCGCGGAACTGGCTTCTGTCTTGCGGTGGGAGCTGGTCTACGGGAATGGCCGAGGGGACTGTTTTACCCATGCCGGCGATGATGAGCTCGATGTCCCTCTTCTTGCACTCGGCAATCAACTGAGCAAGGCTTTCCAAGCCGCTGTCATTGCCCCCGTCTGAGAAGAGCACAATCACTTTGCGGTGATTGTTGTCGGAGTCGAGATCGAAGAGCTGGAAAGCAAGATTGAAAGCCTTGCCCACCTCCGATCCCTCACCCGGCGCACTGCCTATGGTGAGAGCCCGCCGCAAGACCCATTTGAGGGCGGGCAGGTCGTCACTCAAAAACGCCTGCGGGAAGGCGTCGCCGGAGTAGCTGACCACCCCCAGGCGGTTGTGCTTCAACGACGGGATGACATCGTTGAGAATGAGATGGCGCGCCATATCGAGCCTGGTGCCGCCACCGGCTTCAGGGCCGGGAATGACGCCTTTGTAATCCGTGACAGCCATGGAGCGGCTGACGTCGACAATGGCGATTACATCCACCGTGCCGACGGGCAGCTCCGTCCAGCCGTGCTCGTATGAGGGGCGCGCCAGCGCGACCACCAGAGCTGAAAGCCCGAGAGTGACGGCGATTCCCTTCATCAGGTACCGCCCAGCCGGAATGCTGGTTGAATTGCGGTTAACCAGATGGGGCTCGCCAAACTCCCTCAAAAACTTGTCCTTGCGCCTGAAGGCAAACCAGACCATGAGCGCACCCAGAGGGGGCAGAACGGCCAGGAGCCAGAGCGCCGAGGGATTGAGAAAATGCATGGCAAGCCTCCTTAGATGCCCTTCTTCGGGCCTCCGTTGGAACCGCCGCCAGGCTGATTGGGATCGCCACCACCAGCGCCACCAACAATCATCTGCTGGAGCAGCTCGAGGTTGTACTTCGCCTCGAGATTGGTGGGATCGAGCCTGAGCGACTGCTTGTAGGATTCAGCAGCTGCCTTGAGCTGCTTTTGACGGAAGTAGGTATTGCCGAGGGCGAACTGGATACGTCCAGCCATCGCCTTCTTGTCGTTTGGAATTTCGCCAGCCGAATTGGTGAGCGCCGACTGAGCGCGAGTGAGGAGGTCTTTCGCAGACTTGTAGTCCTCATTCTCGTACGCCTTGAGTCCGGCGTCATAAAGAGCGTTGGCCTCATTGCCGCCACCCTCGGCGGCGGCGACGTAGTCGCCAGAGAGCATGGGAACCGTGTAGCTGACGAGCCGCCAGCCACCGTACAGCGCGAAGACCGCGCTGACGATGGCAAGCATGACGGCCAGCTGCACACGACGCTCCCAGAGAAACTCCTTCATGTCACTGAAATTCATTTTGAAGACTCCTGAAAGCCTGGCAAGCCGGGTGAGTCACGCTCGCCCGCTACTGGTTGAGAACCAGCGCTTCGCCTGTAATTCCTAGCAAGAAAAGAATCGCCGCCGCAAACGCGAAGTAGTGGAACAGCTCCTCACGCTTCTGGCTGGTTTCGATTTGCACAGCCGAACGCTCCATCTGGTCGATCGAGCGGAAGCATTCGTCGAGATCTTTGGCATTTTCGACGCGGAACGCACGACCGCCGACCACTTCCGCCAGGCGGAGGATGTCGACGTCGCGATTAGCCATCGTGTCACCGACGCCAATCACGTAGAGGCGAATGCCGCGCGATTGAATCTCATCAGCAAGGCGCTGAATGGTCGACGAGGAAAGACGATCCTCACCATCGGTAATCATGATGATCACCTTGGTGACGGACTGTCCCATCTCATCGAAGTGCTCCACTGCGTAGTCGATCGGGCCAGGCTTGAATTCACCAAAGTTGGTGCCGCCGCCAAGACCCTCCTCGACAAACTCACCCTTCCTGTAAATCATCTTCAGGTCGGAGGTGAGAGGCCACGCGTAATAGGGCGCGAAGTCAAAGACAATAATGCCGACGCGGTCGCCGGCATTGGCGATGTAACGGTCGCGAATGAAGTTCAGCACCGCTGCCTGGGCAGCGTCAATTCGTCGGCGCTGCGGAATGGGTTGGCCAGTCTCCGGGTCGACCGCTCCCTGCCCGCCCTTTTTGGGCGGCCGAGGGGGAAGCTCTTTGTCGAGGTCGGTGTTGCCGGGCGTCCGGGGCGGGATGGTGCCCTGGAATCCGGAGCCCATTGAGCCCGACTTGTCGACAGCGATGATGATGTCGCGCGCCTTGATCGTCTCGCTGGTTGTAATCTGCACCCTTTGCGGGCGCGCAATCGCTACAACGAGGGAGATGCAAGCGAGCGACAGAAGCATGATTGGGATCAGGTGCAGCAACCCGTTGGCGCTGAGCTTCCTGGCGAGCCGCACGTCGGAATACCCGACATAGCCTTTACGCCTCAAAAGGAGCCATGGCAGCGGCACGAGCAGCAGCAGCACCAACCAGAGCGGATGAGCAATTACCATAGTGCACTCCAAAGACGAACTCCGATTGAGGAGTCCAAGACTGTCGACCGGAGAAGTCGACTGAAAGACCGTCCAGTCTTTTCGGGCAGGAGGAAAAGGAAACTCTCGGGTATCAAATCCCAGAGGTAAGCAGTTGAGAAACGAGAAGAAACTATCGATTCAAAGAGCTTGATTACAAGCGACACTGACTTAAGAATTCAAAATCTGTGCCTATCATTAGCTAAGCAACTTGCAAATTCATAGCCACATCGCCCATAAATGGCAGCACAGATCTCTTGAAAACCCGCATGGACAGTCTGCTAGCTGCGCTAAAAACTAACAGCGAAGTCAAGCAGAGCCGCGGTTGGCGCCGCCGCGAGTGTAATTAGATCACTCTATGGGTAAGAAGTAAGTGGGGATAGGGACCCCGGATCGGCCCATCGGTATTCCATGCCACTTCATAACTCGTTTAAGCAAGGCCAGTCCCAGCAGCAGGGGACACGTTTGGCTAACGTGCCAAACACCGCTGATCTCTCCTACGCCGTCGACGAAGCAAAAAAGAACCGCCGCAAGCCAGTTACGCTCACCTGGCGAACACACGGCAATCCGATGATTTTCTACCTCACCGTCACCTGCAACCCGGGCAGCGACGTTCCAGACTGGGTGTTACAGAAGTCGGAAGAATTCGGCAATCCGACAAACGTCTGGCAGCACTCGAGCCCGGATACATCACTTATTTTCGATTTGATATCGATGGAAGATCAATCTGCTGCTCAATCCGGTGCTCATGTTCCGGACATCCCGACCTTGACTCTACCCGCTGTCTCAAGCTCGTCGGCTCCACCGGCATGGGGGTCTGAAAGCGGGGTCAGCCTGGATTGGTCAGCCCCAGGCGCAACACCCGCTCCTTCGACAGCGCCGTGGCCGCAGGCACAGTCAGGCGGGTTTCCCAGTCCGGCATCAACTGCTGCACCTCAGCCGCAACCCACCTTCCAATCAGGTGCCTTTCCCTCACCGATGATGACACCACAAGCGCCATCACCTCAACCATGGCAGCCGTCCCCGCAATCAGGCTTTCCTGCCTCTCAGAGCTCTCCAGGCGGGCATCCCATTGGGCAATCCGGGGGCTTTCCCGCTTCTTCAGTGCCACCAGGAGCGCCACCAGGCGTTCAATCTGGCGCTTTTCCTTCGCCGCCCCAGCCAGGCGTTCAATCTGGCGCTTTTCCTTCGCCGCCCCAGCCAGGCGCTCAATCTGGCGCTTTTCCTTCGCCGCCCCAGCCGGGCGTTCAATCTGGCCCTTTTCCTTCGCCGCCCCAGCAACAGTCAGTCTCCCCTTCAGCCGCGCTACCACCAAATACAGTGGCACAACAGACTCCGCCCACAGCGCCAGGCAAAAGGCCGCTTCCCCCGGCGCTTGACTTGGATCGAGCAGCCGTCGACGCTGTTTTCCAGCAGCTTTCGAATCCCGAAACGGGCTTGATGACTTATCCTGCTTTTCTCTTCTTTTTTGTTCGCGAGTACACCCAGTATCAGATTACGCAAAGGGCCTTCTCAGTGATACTGGCGGAGTTTTGCATTTCCTTCAGCGGTGGCGAACAGAATATTTTGCGACCGTTGCCACCAAGAGCAGTACGACAGCTGGCTCAGCGCATTTTCCCTCTCACTCGCCCGCTCGATTGGGTTGCCCACTACGATCAGACCGAGTATGCATTGCTTCTGCCAAATACAAACCGCCAGACGGCAGGTGAATTAGCAAGTAGTATCGTGCAGGCAGCGGCATCGTCGCCTCTCATGCCCGACATGGATCCCGCCCTTTTGACAATCAATTTGGGAATAGCTACCTTCCCCGATGACACCAATCATCCCGGCGTGC
>DATNRD010000248.1:0-11041 GCA_036703665.1 Candidatus Obscuribacterales bacterium | reverse complement strand
CGACGCCGTCTACACCATTTACGCAGCGGTGGTCGCATACCTGCTGTTCTCGTTCTTGCTCAGGAATTTCCACTACGTTCGGATTCGCTACGCGCTTTTTGCCGCAATAGCCGTCGCAGGCTTTGCTGCCGTGATGTGCTGCCTGGCTCAGGACCGGATCATCGGGCTGCCCAAAGCTGTCACCTGGTATGTCCTGGCCTTGTTCGGCTTCGCGCTCCTTCGCTGGATCGTCTCCGAGTTCATCACGAGATACCTCGATCCGTCCCGGGCCCAATCATACTTTTCCTACGTCAGCGCCTTCTTCGAGGGAGGCGCCTTATGCGTCATTCTCTCGCTTAAGCTGAGCGGCCATGTTCTCAGCGCAAATCAAACGCTATTTACAGTTGCGACCTGTTGCGCACTCGCATCAGGGCTCATCTGCATACAGTTCCTTCCTGCCGCCAACTTCGAGGCCCTACCGCAAGAAGCTCCCGCCGAGCCCGAAACGAACGGCTCGCCAGTCGAGTTGAAGCCGGTGACCAGGCTATTCCTCTTTATGACAGCCACGTTCGCGGCAATCGAGGTCAGCGAGGATTTTCTCGTGAAATCCATGCTGCGCCACACGCTCGGCACGTACGAAGCAATTCGAAGCATGACCGACACCTACTTTGCAGCCTCGTGTGCGCTGATCGTGCTGTTCAGTCTCGTCATCGGCAAAGCCATCGAAAGGAAGAGGATGTCACCCATCGTGCTCCTGTGCACATACGGCGGCATCATGTGCGGTTTCGCTATGGTCTGCGGCGTCGTGAACTGGTTTTACCTCTTTATAGCATTCGAGGTAACGCGCAGAATGTGCGAGTATTGCCTCTACCGCCCGGCAAACCAGATGTTGCTGAGCGCCTTCTCGCCCAAACTCCGTCCCCGGCTTATCGCCCTCCACAGCTTCACTTATTACGTGGCTGTCCGGCTGCTCCTTGCCATGCTTTTTACACCGGCAGGTAGCCTTGCCATCGGCACCACCGTCACCTTTGTGCTCTTTATGATCGCCGCCAATTCGGTAATCGCCATATCACTGCTCCTGCGCTTTCGGCAGGCCTTTGCCGATGCGCTTTATGCGCTTGTCCGCTCGATGTCGAACGCTGACGCGGTGCTGGCTGCCAACATGCTCTCCTACGTAAGGCCGCAAGACTACGTGATGCGGATGCAAGAGATATTGGCAGGCGATCCCAGGAAGATCCTGCACAAGACCGTCGTGCTCGGACTCGGATATTGCCCCGACGACAGCAGCATAGACGTCATTCGCAAGGAGCTCCAGTCGGACAAAGAGGAAGTGCAAATCGCCGCGCTGCACGCACTCAAGGCCTCCGGGAAGTTCCGTGCCATGCAGATCATGGTCAACATTCTGCGCGACAAATCAAGCGCAAGAACTCAACGGGTGCGGCTCAGCGCCATGCACCTCATTGCCGGCATATTTGGTGACAAAGCCGTGCCGTTCCTCTTGAATGGGCTTGACGACTTCGATCCCCGAGTCGTGGCCAACACGCTCGAGGTCCTGTCCTACTTCAGGCAGAGAGATCTGAAGCGATACTTCTTCAGATATGTCGACGCCAAGACACCGCGCATTAGGGCAAACGCGCTTCTCGGGCTGGCACAGTATCCTGAGCTGCGCAGCCAGATCAAGATGACAATCGTCGAGGCTCTCCAAGAAAACAATGTTCCCCTCACCGCATCACTGTTGTATGTGATAGGCCGGATCAGGGACCGGGGTTTCCGCGAGGAAGTAGGACGGATTTACGACGACCCCCAGTTGCGACACCACCCGGCGCTGACAAACGTACTGGCCTGGGCTATGGTCATGAACGGCGATCCGCGGGGCTTCCATCTCTTCAACGAGATCATATCTCTGCCCGATGACGCCGCGACTCATGCAGGCTTCTTGCACTTTTTCGCTCTGAGCCCGCAAACCGTACGTTACGACATACTCAGGCAATTCGTTGGCAACGGCTCCAGCAACCCTGCGGCAGCTGAGCAGTTGTGCCGGCGCCTCGATCAGTCCGTGTACGACTTCCATGATGAAGTGGAGTATCTCAAGCTGTGCATGCGGTCGTTCGCCAAGCGCGAAGCCTCCAGGCGCACCGCCTGATGCGAGCGTTTATCCGTTATTATTTATCTTCGGGTCAGAAAGCGGTGGATGGAAGGAGAGCGCATGCCGCGACCGAACCGGTATCCAGTCAAGCTGGCCGCAATTGCCAGTGCCTGGTTCGCATTCAGCACAATATGCTGCCCCGCAGCGATGGCTTGGCCGACAGCCGGCCCGCCTGCAAAGGGGAAAAGCGAAGGAGACGCTGTCCAGGGTTCGAATGCCTCAGAAACGAGCCAGACGCCCAAGGCGCCAACTGATACCAATGAGCAAGTTCGCGCCTGGTTCGAAAAGTATGACGACATAAGACGACGCGCGCAAATGACACCAACCGAGCGCAAGCAGGCGGACGACCTGTTGCAACGCGGGTTCTCCCTCCTTCTGCCTGGATTTGGAAGAATCGCCGCCCACAAGCTCCTCAGAACGATGATCAGCCGGTACCAGACCGCTGCGTCGGCGATGAGAGAGCTGACTCCGCCGCCCGAGACGCGCGAGCTGCATCAAGGATATACGAGGTATTTCGTCACTGCCCGCCAGCTGTTCGTGGATACGCGGCAAGCAATCGGGAACCCCTTCCGCTCGAAAAAGGGCCTCAGCGAACGCAAAGAGGAGCTCACCAAACTGGAAGCGTCCTTGAAGTCGCTCGACAAGGAGCTACGCGACAAATACGGCATCAAGCCTTACGAAAGCCAGGCAGAATAGGTATTAGGCAAGGATGTCTCAGCCTGTTTTAGCGGCGCAAGTGCCCGGGAATATGCGGGACGGCGGCGGTCGACTGGTTGTCGCTATGCTGAGCGCATGACAGCTTGATTGTGAAGGTCGTCCCCTTGCCGGGTTCGCTACGGCAGGTGAGCTGTCCGCTCAGGTGTCTGACGATCTGGTGGCACAGATAGAGGCCGAGTCCGGTGCCGGTTTTGAAGTTGCGTCCCAACTCACCCTGAGACAGCCTCTCGAACAATCTTTCCTGCTCGTCGATGGGGATTCCCGGCCCGCTGTCGGTCACTTTGATCAAGATCTTGTCGTCGCAACAATCCAGAGCCAGCTCTACCCGCCCTCCGGACGGCGTGAACTTTATGGCGTTGTGCAAAAGGTTTATGAGCACGTGACGAATGGCTGTGCGATCAACGATGACCTGGCACAAGTTCTGGGGCATCGTGCACACCAGTTGCACCTCGTTGCCATCAGCCAGAGAACCGACATCGCTAAGACACTGCTGCACGATCGGGCGCAGATCCACTGTTTCGAAAAACATCGTGTGCGCACCCTTTTCGAAGCGGTACAGGCGGAGAATGTCCTGGACCATGCGAAGCAGCTCCTCGCAGGCCTTCAGCACCATATTGGCGACATTCGTCTGGTCCTCATTCAGCTGCCCGAATCTGCCGTCCAGCAACACCGTCATCAAACGATTCACATCGATGAGCGGGTTTTTCAAGTCGTGCGCCAGTACCCCCATCAAGTTTTCGCGCTGAGCATCCAGTATTCTTTGCTCCGTGATATCACGGGGGATGGCGCAAATGCCGGTGACCCCTCCGGAGGCGCCCCGCACAGGGGAGTAGGTCACGGATACAATCAGTGCGTCCCCACTCTTGTGCTTGCGGACAGTCTCCTCGAGGCGCATTGCTTCTCCCTCGTTCAACTTCGCAATCATTTCATCGAACTCGCCCATGCGATCGGCTGGAAACAGTACCGACAGAGGGCGTCCCAGGATCTCTTCCGAAGAATAGCCATACAGCCGCTCAGCTGCCTGGTTCCAGCTCAGTATGATGCCGTCGAGCGTCGTGCTTATGATCGCATCATGGCTGGACTCTATGATGGCGGCCAGCTGCAGCCGCTGCTCCTGCTCGGAAATCTTGCTGTGATGCTCACGCTTCCGGGCATCAAGATACTCCTGACAGACCGACGACAGGTAGTTCAGCAGCGACGTACCCTCGATTGTATGCACAAAAGATTCATTGGCAAGCGCCGGCTTAGCCCTGCACTCTTCGATTACCTTTGTCACGGCATCGGCGCCTTCCACCATTTTCTCAATGCGCTGCACAATGCTTGCTGGGTCGTAGGGCTTGACGATGTAGTTGTCGGCTCCGCACCGCAACGCCTCCTGCAGATCCTCGACGCTGTTGAGGACCGTCACCAGCACAACCGGCACGGACTTTCCTCTTGGATGGGCCTTTATCTTCCGACAAAGCTCGTAGCCCGATATCCCCGGCATCAACACATCGCTCAGGACCAGATCGAACCGGCCCCTGTCAAACTGCCCGAGAGCGGAAAGGCCATCATAGGCGAGCTCGGTCCGCATGCCGGCTTCCTTCAGCAAAGCCGCCAGCGCCGCCGCCTGAGTTGCGCTGTCATCCACTATGAGGACACTGAGCTTCCTCTTCGACTTCCCCTGATCGGACATAATCCAGGCCCCCACCAATCTAGCTGCTTCGACCAACCTTTTTTCCGAGCACCTCCTGCAAGTACGCGACATCACCGTATCGTTGGCCGGTGGAGTAGCCGTTAGTGCGCGGCCGCGCCCGTTGCCGGGCGTCTAACCCAAGGGACTGCTCCGCACGTCGACACCTGCAGCACCGCGGTGCCGCACACCCCCAGTTTCCCTACCGGGCCGTTGCCCGGCAGAGAAAGCCAAATCAGGATTCCAGGATCCCTATATAACTTCAGTACTATTTATTGCCGTGCTTGTAAAGCGTCAACTGGACGATCTTTCAGGACCACGGCAATCCGTTTTCTGGGCAGCCCCACCGGCGAAAACCACGATGCAAAGCCACATATCCAGGACGAAGCAGTGCCAGCCGAGGCGGAAAATCAGCCGCTCGGCATCCCTCTTTCGAGTGACCCGGCGTCAGACCCGCCGCCATTTAAACGCGCTTCAATCAGGCGAGCGGGTCATGGCCTGGTTGTGGGGGTCGTAGACCAGGTCGCGGTCCAGCGGTCCCCACCTGGCCACAGACGGCTTGTTCATTCTCTCGAACCGGCTCCTGCCGCTCAGCACGTCGTCGTACTTCCGATTCGGATTCCAGGTGGTATCCTTAAGCCACGAGAAGTCCAACGTCCGCCTCCACAACCAGTAACTGGTGAAGCTCCAGAACTCGCGGACTGTCCGTGCTATCGACCGAATTGACAAGGTAAAGACATTGTCGCTCCGGCGGAATTTGGCTTTCAGCCTGTCACGCTGCACGTATGCCACCGGTGACGGTTTCAGCCTGCCTCTCCTTCTTTGCAGCTCATAGAGCTCGTCGATAGAGAAGCTCTCGCTTGCTGCTGTCTCGGCGACCGTTATCGTTGCCATAGCAGATCGTCATTCCCTCCGCGCGCCAAACCCTTGCGGTGATGACAGTATATGAAGGCCGGTGTGACGATTTGTCAAGAGACTTGTCATGGCAAAAACCGCACTGCAAGCCGATTTGGACCTGCCCGGCTGTTTAATTGCGTCTAATTGTACGGTGTAAGTCGACGACGAGCAACTACCAGCGGCTCAAGCGCAGGTCGGACAGCCCGAAACCCTTCTGGGCAGTGGCTAACTGGTCAAGCTTCTTGCGCGCCTTCTTGCGGTAGAGCTCGCTGCCACCCGTGTCGGTAAGTGCCACGGAAAAGAACCTCTGCGCATCCGCATAGCGATTTCCGGCCGCCAGGATGACGCCTAACCGGTAGGGCCATTCCGAGTTGTTGGGGTCCAGGTGAACCAGGCGATCGAAGACCGGCTCGCTCTCCTTCATCATCTTCATGGCGTCGGCGTTCTTGCCGGCCTGCTGAGCGCGCTCGACCGCCGTGATTGCGTGCATGGCACTGCGGCTCAAAAGGCTCAGCTCACTCACGCCCGGCGGCCCGCCACCTTTGGCGCGGGCGCGCGCCGCTGCGGCATACAGGCGGGAGGCCTCCATCAGCTGCCCCTTTTTCTCCGCCTCCTGTGCCTGTTTGATCGTCTCGCTCGCCGGTCCGGCCGGCTTGCCTGGGGCTGTCTTGCCAGCAGCCCCTGACCTGGAGTAGAGCGGCGAGCCTTGCATGTAGTTCTTGAACTTGCCAGATGGCAGAGTGGTCCCGCGAATGTAGATGAACTGGCCCTGAGAAGAGCCACTCGGACGACCGGCGTCTTCCATCAACTGGGCGCCCGCGTGTGCCCCGGCCGCCAGCCATACGGACACGGTCAGAGGAACGGCCCAGGCGAGGGCTGGCGCCGTCGCTGTCTTTTCGTTGACGCTCAACATGGACATCAAGCTCCCGATTTCCCTATCCCTATTTTACGTGCCCGGAATATTCCCGGTTTCCAGAGCGACCAACAAACTGCCGTACAGCCGCTCAGCCCAGCAGCCGCTTCAACTCCTGAGCCGCCTGGCATTGCGGATCCACCGCCAGTATCCTCTCAACGCACTGGCGCGCCCCTTCCGTATCCCCAAGCAACGCGCGCGCCCTTGCCAGGTGCATCCACCCGTTCACGTAGTACGGATTAATCACCACTGCCTTCTCGAGTAGCTTCCGGGCCAGGTCCGGGCGCCCCCGCTTAATGAACAGCGCTCCCAGGTTGCCATAGGGCCACTCGAAGTCAGGATACTCTTCAATCAGCAGCTCGTAGGTCTCGATAGCCTCCGCTTCGTAGCCCCGAGCCGTGAGGTTGAACGCCTCGATATTCTTTTGCTCGGCGTAGAGCGGCACAGGAAGCCGCGGTATTCTTGTTTGCAAGAACTGTCGGGCCCTGGCTGCAACATCACCTTCCGGGTCACCCTCAATTGCCTGAGTCAGCGCATCGCGCGCCTGTTCCGTCCAACCGAGCTCCTTGTAGCTGACGCCCAGCTCGTAGTACTGGGCGGGAGTCAAACCTTCCGGAACCTCGCGTGGCAGCATGTCGCTCATACGCACTCACTTGATATCCAAGCGGAGTCGATCTCCACCAGGTTATCGTACCCTGCACCAAATCACTCCTTCCGTAGTATGCTGGCGTGTGAATTGAGGATTCCGACGCACCCTTGTCGACAAGCAGATTGTTGGTTGGATCATGATGGCAAAATACCAGTCACACCTTGCCGGTCTGGCTTGCCTGGCCGTTTTCGCAGCAGGATGCGGCAATGTAAGCGAGTCGCTGTCCCCGGATTATCACGAGAAAAAAGCGCTCAGTGCCGCGGAGCAGGGCGATTACCCGAAAGCGGAAGAGGAGCTCAAACTGGCCATCAGCCTGGCGGCGCGCAGCACCGGGCCCAAGGCCGGTCCGGTCGGGAGGATGAACACGGAACTGGCAGACCTGTACAGGCAGCAGGACAAGAAGGAGGATGCCGACGAGGCGTACCGCAGGGCGCTGGTGGTCTTTGCGGAGAAGCCGGAAATCTTGAGTGACGAAGATCGCAAAGCCTGGGTCGCTTGCCTTACGCACTATGCCGAGCTGCTGCGCGCAACGGGGCGCCAGGACGAAGCACGCGTCCGGGAGTCGCAGGCGCAGTCGGTTCTGGAAAAGATGGGGCAGGCGCCGGCCCAGACAGGGGCCGAGGCCGGCAGGCAATCTGCCGCGCAGCCTGCGGCTCCGCCTGACGCACAACAGAAGGCACCGGCTGCGGGTACGCCGGGCACGCAAGCCGGGTCGACCGCTTCGCCGCCCGCGGCACCGCAGTCTGCGACGCCGGCAGGCAAGGAACGGGCGGCAAAGAGCGCCGGGGCGCCCGGGGAAAAACCCGCGGCTGCCGGTCAGTAGAGCAATGCGATGGACCTGCAACTCAAAGGCAAGCGAGCACTCGTAACCGGCAGCAGCAGCGGCATCGGTCAAGCCACAGCCAGAGTTCTGGCGGCGGAAGGGGCGACCGTGGTCGTGCACGGGCGCGACCCGGACAAAGCCCATAATGTCACGCAAGAGATTCGCAAAGCTGGCGGGCAGGCGCTCATGGTCGTCGGTGACCTGTCAACCGACGCGGGCGCCAAGAAGGTGGCCACATACGCGCTTGCCGAGCTCGGCTCCATCGACATCCTGGTAAACAACGCGGGGGTGCCCGAATTTACAGGCTGGATGGATACGACAGCCGATCAGTGGGCAGCTATCTACAACAACAACGTCGTCTCCATGGTCCGCATGATCCGCCTTGTTCTTCCCAAGATGAAGGAGCAGCGCTGGGGCCGCATCATCCAGATCGGCAGCGTCGTAGCCTGGCAGCCGTTTGCCGCCAAGCCGCACTATTGCGCGGCCCGGGCAGCCGTACTCAACCTTACCGTGAGCCTGTCCCGCGAGCTGGCTGAAACGGGCATCACGGTAAACACGGTCAGCCCCGGCGTCATACTGACTCCGCCGGCTCGACGCTACTTTCTGGAGATGGCTCGGCAACACGGCTGGGAGGAGGACTGGAAGGTGATAGAGAAAAAAGTCCTCGAGCACCGGCTGTACAACCCCACCGGTCGCCTGGGAATACCCGAAGACGTCGCGCACTTGATTGCCTTCCTGGCAAGCCCGCGCGCCCGGTACATCAACGGCTCGAACTACAGGATCGACGGCGGCGCGACCGGCAACATGAATTGACCGTTGGCGGTGTACGCTGGAAGCAGTGATCCGGAGACGGAATATCGCCAGTGCGCGGGCAAGCATACGTCTTTATCAACTTCCAGCAAGCGGCCAGGTTCGGACACGTCGGCTGGGGTGTCGCACTGGGTGACGGTTACAATTTCCACTTCGGCTCCACCGACCACCTCTATAAGGACAGTTACCTGAACGTGCTGGCCCTGGCCAGGTACATGTCCGTGCCGCCAGGAGGCGATCTGGATTGGTGGGCGGCCGTTGGCCCCCGGGATGAGATGCTGAGGCTGATGTCGCAAGGGCCCCACATTCGCTACCACGCTTACAAGACCATCGAGATCGCAACACCCGATCCGGCCAGGGCCATAGCAGCGGCCGAGTCACTGCGGGAAGGCGGCTGGCACGTGGCGCTCAACAATTGCGTCCACCACGTTCACAGGGTCCTCACCGCATATGGTGACAGGCTCAGCCTGCCTGCGCCCGACAACCCGCTGACCAATCTCATACCGCGACGCTGGTTTTCCTCGCTGCCCGGCCCGGCACATTCCATCATTAGCGACTGAGAGACGATCCGGTCTGCAAAAGCGCAGCGACCTCAGCCGAGTCGAGAAGCTTCCACTGCCCGGGTGCAAGAGCAAGATCAAAAAGGCTCAGGCGCCCGATCTCGACGCGAACCAGACGCAAGGTCGGACACCCGACACACGCGGTCATGCGCCGCACCTGCCTGTTCCGCCCCTCGGTAAGCGTCAGGCGAATCCAGGCTGTCGGGATGTTCCGGCGAAAGCGGATCGGCACGGGGCGCGGCGGCAGATCCGGCTCATCGGCAAGCAGCTCGGCCAGGGCCGGCAGGGTTCTTTCGTTTTGCACCACCACACCCTGCCTCAAGCGCTCCAGTGCCCTCTCATCCGGAGTATTTTCGACGTGCGCCAGGTAGGTGCGCTGGTGCCCGCGGGCGGGATGCAGCAAGAGGGCATTGAGGCGCCCGTCGTCCGTGAGGATGAGCAACCCCTCGCTGTCGTAGTCCAGCCTTCCAACAGGATAAACTCCGGGCGGAAAGCCGAACTCGGACAGCGTGCGCTTGTCGCTGCCGGCGCCGGTGAACTGAGTGAGAACACCGTAGGGCTTGTTGAAGGCAATATAGGCGCAGTCGAGCCGCGGGCGAAATCCCCTGGCGGTGCGCTCCGAACGTGGATTTCTGGTCATGGCTGCCTATAACCGCTTGCCAGCAGCGTGAGGGAACTGTCATCCTCTTACGATGGAGCGGCGAAGGATCTCACACCTTTAGACAGGTTGCCGGTTCCGCTACGAGATTCTTCGTCGCTGCGCTCCTCAGAATGACATGGCCCACGTAAGTGTAGCAAAGCAGTGCAGTAATGCAGGGCGCCAGCATCACGCACGCTACTCAGAATGACATGGCCCACGTAAGTGTAGCCGAAGTGATGCGCAGAGTGGTGCTTGCAACGGTTGCCGTGCGGGGGGCTGTCAGTTCTCCTCCGGCAGTCCCTTTTCCCGCCAGGCGCGCATGCCGCCCTCCAGGGAGAAGACGCGCGTGTAGCCCATCTTCTGGAGGTTGTCGGCCGCCAGAGCCGAGCGATACCCGCCCCCGCAATAGAGGACGATTTCTGCGTCGTAGTTCGGGATGTGCTTCTCGACGTCCCGCTCCAGGATTCCCCTGCCGATGTGCATGGCCCCGGCCGCCCGGCCGGCGCTCCACTCGTGGTCTTCACGAACGTCGACCAGGAAAAAGTCCTCGCCCCGCTCCTGCTTGGCGCGCACCGCCTCGCAGGTTATTTCGCGAATGCGCGGCTTGACTTCAGCCACCAGTTTTTCGAATCGTTCCGAATGCTTCATGATACGCCTGCCGTCGTGAATGCGTGCTTTGACAAGAATTTTACGCCCCTGCCCTAAGCTTGGCACAAGTGATGCGACCAGACCGGCAGCAAGATTAATTGTTGCCAGCCGGCTAAATTCATCGTTCTTCTACGTAATTTTCCCATGGCGAGATTGTTAGCCCTGTCTAAAAATAACGTCCGGTCGCATATATGCGTTTACCACTTACTAGCTAACTAATCGATTGACGCGGGGAGGGCTTCACGTGAAAGTCATCAGATGCACGGCTTGCGGTCACACGGTATACAAGGAGCTCCCGCGCTGCCCGTCATGTGGCAGGAAGAGCCTGGTTTTCCAGCACACTTACGAGACCAGCGGAGCCATTTACGACGACATCATGCGCAACAACCAGACGCACGGGAGCAACCCGATTACCAGCATGATCGTGGTGACACTGCTCATCACCGGGCTTTCCTATTTGATGTTCACCTGGATGTTCCCGCAGCACATCGTCATGCCGGTCGGGACACCCAAGGCCATCGCTTCTTCGACGAAATAAACCTCGCGGGAACCGGTACCCCGTCGCGTTCCTGGGAGCGGCAGCTCGC
>DATNRD010000247.1:0-2973 GCA_036703665.1 Candidatus Obscuribacterales bacterium | reverse complement strand
CCCAGCTTGAGCGCCAGCCGGTCCCCGTCGGCGCTGCGGAAACACAGCCGCCAGTCCTGCGGAGAGGTTGTGCCGCCCGGACGGGAAAGGTAGATGTGATTGAGACGGTCCCACAGGGTGAGCGGCCCGCTAATTTCTCCGAAAAACCGCTTCCACCTGAGTCTCAACCCGCGAGAGCTGAGCGCCAGGTGGGTGGGCTGCATCAAGTAGTACCCGCCGGCAATCACCACGGTCATGGCCAGCGCCATCAAGACAAATGGCGCAACCATGCTGTTGACCTGAGCTGCCGCCGCCGCAGCAGCCGTGGAGGCGGTGCTGCCCATTAAAAGATAGATGATTGAGCGCAAAACCAGGCCGGGCCCGCCGAAAGCGAAAAAGAGCACGACCAGCGTCATGGCGAACCACGCTTTGATCTCGCTCCAGGCAGAAAAGCGGTACTGGAACCAGCGCTCGATGGTCGCCAGCGGCCGGTAACGCACCAGCAGCTCATCGCCAACGGCAACCGGGCTGCCCTCATGTGCCGGCAGAGCTATATCCGGGGCAGGCGCTTCCTCTGCAGCCGGCAAGGTCGTCTGGTCGTCAAGCTCCTTCACTTTGTACGCTCGGCAATAATTCTTTGTGGGTCATCAGCTCATGAATCAAACGCAGGACCTCGTCGGCCGACGAAGGTCTGTTCTCCACCTCCATACTAGTCAATCGAGCAACCAGTCGGTCAAGACCAACGGACACTTCCTGACGAACCTGCCTGGGGGAGGAGACGGAAAGCGCCTCGGGGTCGTCGCCGGTCAGCAAGAAATACAAGGTGCCGCCAAAAGCGTAGAGATCGCTCTGGGTCCTGGCCTTGCCCTTGAACTGCTCGGGAGCGATGTAGGCCTGCTTGCCGACAAGCGTGCCGGTAGCCGTTCCCACGAACTCATTGGCTGCGCCGAAATCGATGAGAAACACCGACCCGTCCTCGCGCAAGACCAGATTGTCGGGCGTCAGGTCGCGGTGGATGATGGGCGGGTCCTGCCCGTGCAGGTAGGACAGGATGTCGGCAATCTGCGCCGCCCACTCCAGCACCTTTTGCTCCGGTTGCGGTCCATGCTGCTTCACGAGCTGGCGCAGGTCCTGACCGCGAACGTATTCGAGCAAGAGATAATTGCGCCCGTTTTCGACAAAGTGATCCATCACCCGGGCTATACGTGGATGACGGAGGCGGGCGAGGAACTGAGCCTCGCGCTGGAAGAGCTGGTCGGCTTTCTCGCGCGCCTGCTCGTCCGCAGCCGGCGGAACCACGGCCTCCTTCAAGACGACCAGGTCCACCCCCTCGTGCTGCGCCAGGTATATGGCCGACAGCCCGCCGAAGGCCAGCTGCCGCACGATCTTCAGACGCCCGGACTGCAGGGTGCTGCCTGGCTCGAGCGGCACGAAGTTGGTGGCGCTGAAACGCCGGGAGAGCTCCTCCTCCCACATCTGTGTATAACTCAGGTGCTCTATGCCCTTATTTTCATTCTGCAGCATGTTTTGCAGTTCTATAACCGCTGCATCGCGCCTGGCGCCGGTGCCCCACACCTCGATAGCCAGCAGAAGCTGCTCGAGATCGGGCTTGGGAATGGCTGTAAGCGGCAACCTCGCCGAGCCGCCGGAGCGAAAGTGAAGTGTCAGGCTGTCATCGCCTTCAAAGCCTGACGAGCGTCCCCACCGGAGATCGACATCGCTCAAGTCCGCCCACACCTTCTCGCGCCTGAACAAGAGTCCCGGCAGGAGCCTGAGCGGAAAGGCCAGCCCCTCCTTGCTGATGAGCAGGCGGTCGTCCTCGAAAAAGGCGGTGATGATGACCGACAGAACCGGCACAGCAATAAGACCCAAAAGCACCAGCGTGGTGGTCAAAGGCGGGAGCTGTCCGGGGGAGTGGAGAATAAGCGACAGGAACAGGCCGAAGCAAAAAGGTACTACCAGTCCCCAGAAAGGGAGCAGTGTCGCCATGACCATAGCCCCCACCCTGGCCGGCAGGGTTTCGTAACGAATCGACAGCTCCAGCTCTGCCACGTCTCCTCCAGGCACTGGCCACCAGCCGGTTCTTTGAACGATTCTAGCTCAGATGCAAAGTCCAGGGTTTTCCCCCTTGGCTTCCCCTAATTGGGCGCCTAAACTCGTGGAGTCGAACAGGCGGACCATGCGACGCACCTTACCAGGAGAGGAGAGGCTATGTCAGGAAGGCGGAATTTGATTGCACTGGTTGGTTTTTTGGCGGGCGGATTGTTCATTATTTCTGCCAATCCAGCCGAGGCTCAGGGGTACGCGCAATCGCAGGGCGTGAAAGTCCGCAAGGACGCGCTGGAAAAGGTTACCTGGTACAAGCACCCAATCGAGATTCAAATTCTAGACACCACTCCAACTATCAAGGACTTCCGCACCCCGGCCTCAGCTCCCGGCTCCATCGACATTCCCCTCGGCCCAGTGGGCAACGCGGGCGCCAATGCCGCCTCCGCCACCATCCCGCCCGGAGGACTCAAGCTCGGCGGTGGACCGGCTGGATTTCGCCTGGAGAGCCCCGGACTGCCTAAAGTGGGGTTCGGGTCGAACATCAACCCCAGCAAGTTGAAGCCGGCCCAGGGCCTGCCCAGCGGCAGCTCGACCAATCTTCTTGCCGGCAAATTTGCCAAGCCGGCACAGGCGACCGCGCCTGCCCCAAAAATGGCTAGCCCACGTCCGATCATAGCCTCACAGCCGACGACCAAAGTGGCCACCTACCAGAACCTTCCTGTCGCATCGGTAAGCGGCGGTAGCTCGCTGAAAGTCACTACCGGCGTGAAGGCCGTACTGAAACGGGGCGATCTCCTCAAGTAAGCGATCGATCTCCTGAAGACATTGCCCTGCGTGTTACACGGGCCCAGGTCCAGGCGGAACGATGCGCCCCACCGGTGGTGGCGCTCTTACAGGGGTTCATGGTTTGATCCGACGGCGCCAGGTTTGCGGGATAATCTAAGG
>DATNRD010000246.1:0-2811 GCA_036703665.1 Candidatus Obscuribacterales bacterium | reverse complement strand
CTTAGTAGCGGTTACGCCCGCCTCTCGGACCACCGCCGCCCGCCTTCGGCCTGGAGGCGTCGACGACGATCTGCCTGCCTTCCACGGTCTTGCCGTTGAGCTGCTGGACCGCAGCCTCGGCTTCAGCCTGTGTTTCCATCTCGACGAAAGCAAAGCCGCGCTTTCTTCCGGTGTCACGATCGGTCGGGATGGTGACCGATATAACCTTTCCGGACTGTGCAAACAGTTCTTCCAGGTTTCTCTCATTCAGGCTGAAGGGGATGTTCCCCACGAATAGTTTCGTACTCATTTCGATCTCGCTTGTTACGGTCATCGCTGCCGAACCAAATTTGCAGCGTTGAGGTGCCTCTTGGTCAGAAGCCCACTCCAGTATGACAGGTTTGAGTCAATTTCACAATTGATCTGCATAGGTCGCGGACGATCCAAGCAAGCTCGATATGCGTTCTAGCTCATCGAGGAAACGGTACTCGTTGGTCAGGCGTGCATTGAAATCGTACTCGAAATACTGTTCCAGATAGTTCGCGTCATAGCGTGCGGCCCTTATCAGATCGTCCAGCGCTTGTGTGGCGCGGCCGGTCACGTTGCTCAATTCCATGAGGGCGTCGTGTGAAAGCAGTGTATAGCTGTCCGTCGCGTGCGCGCTCAGTTGTCCGATGATGCGGCCGTATCGAGCAGCCATCTTGCGCAGATAGGCCGAGATGGACCTTTCCTCAAGCGTCGCTCGCTTTGCCCCCAGAATAAGAAGCGATTCGGCAATCTTGTCGAGCAGTGCTGCGATCCTCCTGACTTCCGTCAGGCAGGTTTCAGCCAGAGTCGCCTCATTGTTCGGCATCACGGATCTCTGTCCGGCACCGCGATGCTCAGTTGCCGCTTACGGTGCTCGCCAGAGGTGGCGTGAACGCTGGGCAGCATGCGGGCTTCTGGATGTTGAGTTTATCGGGCGGGCGGGGTTTGTTCCGCCCGCATTTATTCCCACCCGGGGCGGCGGTAAACGCCGCCGTTAAAGTGATGGAAGCGCGCTTCAGGAAAGCGATGGGCTGAATGTGTCTACCGGATCTACCGTAGTCACAGCCAGTTGCGCTCCTTGAGTGCGGCGGAAGTTGTCCAGATATCTGCGCAGTGCTTCGCGAATCAGATCTGAACGGGTTCGGTGTTCGCATTGTGCGACAAAATCAGCTTGCTCGAGCATTGCTGGTGGAAGCGCAATCAGTACCTTCTTGGGCATAGGTTCGTCCTCGTGACAAAAACGGCAGGCCAAGGCTCCGGTGCGCGGACACCGGCTCCCCCCAAAACGAAAAACACGGCTACTTGTGGTTGCGACGTGGTGGCATCAGACTAGCCACATACATTCAACGGTTATTCACTTTACACGTGTTCGGGAATATCGTAAAGGTCCAAAACGCCCATAACAGCTTATTTTTGTTGTTGAGCAGTTAAAAGCTTTTTTGGAAGAACGAAAAGTCAGACTGGACAAGACTCGCACGGTATTGCCTTCTTGGCTATAGTCGCGAATGATACTGACAGACATACGTTGCTAATGCATTGATATGGCTGATTGGCTGAAAGCATGTGTTGGTGCGGAGAGCAGATCGATAAGGGACGGAGTTTTCCGATTGACGAGAACTTGCGGACATGTCTTGCAGTTAAGCGTATATGGCATGATTCCTGCATCCCGGTGCAGCAAGGATGTCCGGCTTCCGGCGGTGAAAGGCCAGCGGTGTTCGATCCTTGCAGTGTCCGACCGGCCGTAAGGCCGGGATGCGCGATACCAGATGCGGTGGCGCAGCGGCGCCTGCTGGGCGTTGCTGCATGGACGTTATGGCGTTCGCCCTGTGGAAAACTTGCGTGTCTTCGTGCTTGTAAACGGCTCCTGCGGTGGCCTTTTACTGCGGCCGGCCGGTGCTGCTGCCGGCTCGACCATCACTGGTACCTGAACGGAGCTGCTCTCCCGGCTAGGGATGTATGGTGCCCGTGCCGGCGGGAGCGTGTTCCCGCCAGAGCATTGCGAAAACAGCCAAATAAGCCGCTAGCAGGACTGCAGTCAGGATTAAAGGTGGTGCCCAGCGCGGCCCGATCAGGAAGAACACAGCCATATAAAGGTTGATGGCAAGCCAGACAAGCGTGGCAACGCGAGACAGCTTGTCGGATTGCCGACCGGCTGAACGTGCGTAGATGAGGAAGCCGGCCGGAACCAGGCACGTCAGGTCATAGAAGAGGAGATGCGGGACGACCAGCGGAGTTGCGAAGCTGGAAAGAACCAGGGCCAGGGCATGCGCTTGCTGGCAAGCGCGGCCAAGCAACCTTGACGACTGCCAGAGGGCGCTCAGCCCCACAGCCGCGGATAGCCCGTAGATGGGTAGCTTGGCTATAGCTCGCTGCCCAGCCGGTACGGCGAGCAGCAGTGCGCCCGGCAGACAAACCAGAAGATACGACGGGAATTCGTAGGTCTTCTCAGCCAGGCGCAGGCAATGGAGCCACCGCGCCGCTACCTCCGGACCGAGAACAAAGATGTTGATCATGCCGAAAATGAACGAGCCCAGCACCAGTCCGGCCAGACAACGGTAGCGGCCCCGCAATGCGTGCGATAGGCAGATGACCGCCGCCACGGGCGCGAATTGAGGTTTGAGCAGAAGCACGGACCAGACCAGCCCGGCCCGCAGCGGTTTGTTGCCGCACAGCCAGGCATAGCCCAGGCAAACAGGCAGCATGCCGAAGATGACGCCCATCTGCCCGATGAGCAACGTGTGGAAAACAGGGAAGAACAGCATAGACATCCAGAAGAGATTGCCGATGCTGTCTCCGTGGATTTTT
>DATNRD010000245.1:0-8657 GCA_036703665.1 Candidatus Obscuribacterales bacterium | reverse complement strand
GGACCTACATCTCCGGAAAAAACAATTCGGCGCCTGCCGCCATTTTGCTCCACTATCATCTCGACACTGGATGAGCCTAATATGTGTCCGGCTTCAACCAGTTGCACCTTGATGCCTTCCGCTATCTCGTGCCAACCGTTGTAGTCGAGGGCGCGCATTTGCTTGCAGGCTTGCTCGACATCATCCGGCTCGTAGAGCGGCTCGAGCGGCGGCCGCCCTGCCCTGGCTCGCTGTCTGTTCGCTCGTTCGATATCCTGCAGCTGAATATTGGCGGCATCATTGAGGATCAGCCTCGTTACATCGAGGCTGCCATGCGTGGCATAGACATCTCCTCGATAACCGGATTTGACAAGCAGGGGAAGGCGACCCGTGTGATCCAAATGGGCGTGGGTAAGAACCACTGCATCGATTCTTTTGGACGTGAGCGGGCGGGGAATCCTGTTCAATCGCTCGACCTTCTCCGAGCCCTGGAACAGTCCACAATCCACGAGCACGCGCGCAGAGCCGGTTTCGACCAGATAACAAGACCCGGTCACCTCACCGGCTGCACCATACAGAGTGACTTCCATATTCCCCTCGCGCGGCATCCCGGCAATCAATGCCTTCAGCACAACGATCGTACCCCGCCATAAATGGACCAACCCCCTTTGCATCGCATGTCGTAAAATTATGACCGCCACCACATGAGACACCATGTCCATGAACGAGTGCCAGATTCGCGACCTGCTTTATCAGACCGAGATCAAGCAAATTGTCGCCGCCAAGCCGGCAACCCGTGTGATGGAAGAGCTGGTCTTGCTCCGCGGGGCCGCGCGCGTCGATGTCGCGGTCATAAATGACAGCCTGCATGGTTATGAGATCAAAAGCGCCTGCGATAATTTGACTCGCCTGCCCTCCCAGCAGTCCGCCTACGGCAAGATTTTCGACCGAATGACCCTGGTTGCCGACGAGAGACACGTGGAAGAAGCCACCCGCCTCGTGCCGCGATGCTGGGGGTTGATCGTCGTGGGAAACAGGAACGGCGAGCCTGTCGCCAACGAAATCTGGCCGCCCATGCAAAACCGCGATCTGCAACCGCTGGCCCTGGCGCAGCTGCTCTGGCGCGAGGAGGCAATCGAGCTGCTGGAGTACTTCGGGCTGGCCAGGGGAATGCGCGACAAGCCCCGGAAGGTTCTCTGGCGAACGCTTGCTTCCAGGCTGACTCTGGAGGAGCTCAAGGCGTTCGTGTGCTACAAGCTGAGAACCCGGCACAACTGGAGATGAGCGGGCGGCACCCTGTCTAAAAGATGCCCCGGGCGCGTAAATATATGCAGGGGGCGAACAGGGTTTTTGACCTTGGCATATTCGTTCATCCCCAAATCCGTAGGAATTACTATCATGGGCGGCGACAGGCAAATCAGCGCAAACAAAGAGGAAATCTGTGACGACATAGGCTGGGAAGCGGCGACAGCCGCCATCTTCGGCCCGGTGGGATGGCTCGCCTACCGTGAGATCAGATCCATATTGAACAACGACAGGAACGACGACTCCGGTGGCTCCTGCCGGGGCTTGCTCGACGTCATTATCGATGGTCTGGATGGCCTGTCTGAGTCAGCACGCGAGGGCGAGCGGTCCAATCTGGAAACACAGCTGGAACGGCACAGCACTCCCGAGCAGATGCAACAGGTGCGCCAGGACATGGCCAGATTCCAGGAGCGTGCTGCCAGAGACGGTCTTAGCGATGCCGAGGTAGCCTCTACGTACAGGGAAGTTTCCCGGCTCCTGCAAGACCATGACGGGGCAGCCATCGAGCCCGAGCTGAGAGCCAGGCTGGCCAGGCAAATCCTCCATAATGCCGCCAGCCCCTATGAACTGGATCAGGGACAGCACCAGACCTGCAGCGTCAGCGCCCTGTCGGTCAGGCTTTACACCCTCAACCCCTCCGAGGCGGCGCGGGTGGTCGCGGACGTGGCAACCAGCAACGACGGGCACTTCACTACAGTGGGCGGCAGGACGGTGACGCTCGACTCAGCCAGCCTGCGCCCCGACTCGGAGGCGGAGCAGGAGCCGGTCCCCGACGGGAAGCGCGACTATGCCAACCAGATCCTCCAGCTGGCCATGACGAATGCATACTGGTCCGGGCGCAGCTCATACTCAGAGGATGGAACTACGTATACAGGACCGTTCACTTATGTTCAGCGGCACGACGTAACTGCCGGCGACAGCGGCGAGGCTTTGCTGGACGGCAGCGGCCGGCGTGTGGACGGGGCTCCACATATCGACGCAGCCGGCATGGCCGAAGTTTTCCGGGATTTCTCCAGAGCGGGCGCCGATCCGTTTGTCGTGATTGACACCGGCATGGAGCGCAGCCAGACGAGCGGCGCCAGACCGGCAGGGCTTACAGCCGTGGATTCCCCGGAGGCGCTGCTGTCGGTCATTCAGGCTCAACAGGACGGGAATATGCCCCTGGTGGTGCTGGTTCACCCCGAGCGAGAGCCGTGGAACAGCACGGGCAGGATCACCGTGCCCGGGCAGAGGGTCGAAAGCGGCAGCGGCCCGCCCCGGGCAGCCGCGGCGGAAGCCGCCCGGCCCCGGACCGACACCGAGCCGCAACCTCGCCCGCGCCCCGATGAGCCGCAACCACAGGCGACGGAGATACCGCCGCATGCCATCAACATCGTTGGCTGCTACCGTGACGAGGCTTCCGGCAGGTGGATGGTCCGAACGAGCAACCAGTGGGGTGAAGCCTCGGACGTGACAGTCGATCTGGAAACGCTGTACAACAGCATGCGTACAGGCCGCCGCTGAGCAGGCCTTCAATCATCCAGAACAGGCATCTGCTCGGGACGACCCAATTTGGCCGCGCGGTCGAACACCGAACCAGCCAGATCCTTGAAGCCTGTATGGAAGCCCCGAGAGCGCATTTCCTCAAAAGATTTGGTGGCTGTCCAGCCATCCCTCTCCAATCTGTAGATGCCGATCATGGCAGCGGTCCTGTCCTTGCCGGCATTGCAGTGCACGAACACGGGCTGCATATCACGATTATCCACAACGGACAGGAACTTGCTGATCGCATCGTCAGAGATTTTGCCACGATGACCCAGCGGTATGTGCACGAAATTCAGTCCAAGTGAACGAGCCTCTTGCTGCTCCTTTTCTACGCTTCGCCGGCTGTCACGCAAATTGATGATTGTCTTTACGCCGTGCTTCTTGAGCATGGCCAGCCCGCCTTTCTCTGGCTGACCGCCACATAACAACCCCGGCGCGACCGTCCTCATGCGCGGTATGTATCCCTGGAATTTCGCCAGCGCAGGCTCTTTAGTCGCATCGCCGTCGTCATCGTCATCGCCGTAAGACGCACCAGCAAAAGCTGCGAGAGTCAACGCAAGAGTGATCGCCTTCAGCCCTCGACTCAATGTTCGACGTGAGTCTGTTCTCAATTGCATGGCAGCACCGCTCCGACCTTCCCAGCAACATCATAGCAGCCCGCGTATCATGCAAGCTCGACGGAGCCGATGACAGTTCACATTTCGCTTACTTACTCTTGATCGCTCTTGCTCGTGCTTCCATCTGCTCGGCTGCGGCGACCTGGTTTTTCTTGCGCAGTATGTTGGCGCAATTCTCGAGGCTTTCGGCCACGTCCTCATGTTCGCCACCGAGGGCCTTTTCTCGAATCGCCAGCGCGCTCCTGCATGTCTGCTCAGCCTTGTCGACCTCTCCCTTCGCCAGGTAGACACCGGCGAGATTGTTCAAGTCGGTCGCTACGTCCGGGTGTTCGGCGCCGAGCGCTTTCTTGTCTATTTCCAGCGCCCGCTGGTAGAGCTTCTCCGCCTCGTCATATCGCCCCTGGCCGGCATAGCAACCGGCAAGGTGACTGAGCGTCTCCGCAACATCCGGATGATCTTTACCGAGCGTCTTCTCCCTTATTGCCAGAGCGCGCTTGCACAGCTCTTCGGCCTCAGCGCACTTTCCCTCGCTGTCTTTCAATCCGGCGAGATTGTCGAGCGTAGCTGCAACATCCGGATGTTCTTTACCCTGCACCTTTTCCCTGATGGCCAGCGCTCGCTGCGTCAGGGTCTCGGCCTCCGAATGTTTACCTTGCTCTGCGGTGCACAAGGCCAGATTGTCGAGGGTTTCGGCTACTTCCTTTTTATCTGGGCCAAGTACCTTCTCCCGAATGTCTAGCGCGCGCCGGAACAACTTCTCGGCTTCAGCGTGTTTTCCCTCATCTTCATACACCAGCGCCAGTTGATTCAGGCTGGTGGCGAGCTTGGGGTTCTTCGCTCCCATCTTTTCGGCCTCGGACACCGCGAGCTTCAACTGCTTTTCCGCCTCGGCGAAGCGCCCTGCCTCTGCCGCGCGCGTGCCGCTATCAAGGTACCTCTGCCACTCGGCCACACCAGCCAGAGCCGGCAATGAGGTCAACAAAAACATGCCTGAAATCCCTAAGTATAAAAGTCTAGTTTTCATTTTTTGCGTTCCTGCTTTTACTTGGAAGTCCGTTCACCTTGTATGTCGTGTCATGCCGCCCGCGTCCCGCTCAGCGATGACGACCGCGCCCTCCGTGATGGAACCCCCTGTGCCCGCCCCCATGGCCGAAACCGTGGTGTCCCCCGTGGTGGCGAAAACCCTGGTGTCCGCCATGATGAAACCCATGATGATGGCGGAAGCCGTGGTGCACGTGATAGCCGCCGTGACCGTAACCGAAGCCGTGATGGTACCGGCCGTGACCGTAATGCCATGAATTGTGGAAACTCTTATGCCAGTACGCGTGGTGCGCCTCGGCAGCGGTGGAAAAACCGGCGACGCACAAAGACACCAGAATCGCTGCAATTGAACGCATGACGCACTCTCCTGCTCAGTTCAGGTAACAGTCCCCATATTCTACTACCGTGTCATAATCCCCTCGGACATGTTCACGGACCTTGTCAACCAGCCTGGAGCGTTATGGAACCCGTTAAACTCGTAGTCCTTGAAGGCGATCAGACCGGACAAGAGCTTCTCGAAGAAGCGCTCCGCGTTCTCGATGCAAGCGTCACCGGTGTGCCGGTAGAATTCATGAGGTACGACCTGAGTCTCGAAAATCGCAGGGCCACCAGCAACCAGGTCGTTCATGACGCGGCCGCCGCGCTCAAGCAGAACGGTCTTGGCATCAAGGCAGCCACGATTACGCCGGAGACAGCGGGCGATGTGGGCTCGCCCAACGCCATCCTGCGCGAGGAGATCGGCGGCAGGGTCATCGTGCGCACCGGGCGGCGCCTGCCGGGCATCGTTCCCGTAGCCGGGATCTCGGCTCCCATATCGGTTGTGCGCATGGCAGTCGAAGATGCCTACAGCGCCAAGGAATGGCGAGAAGGCAAGGCCGACGGCGAGCGAGCCTACCGCACGGAGCACATAAGCCGCAGCACGTGCCGCGTCGTGGCTGAATTCGCCTTTCGCCATGCGCGCAAGATGGGGGCACGCGTCTTTGGTGGTCCCAAGTACACCGTCTCGCCAGTATACGAGGGAATGTTCAAGGAAGAGCTGGACGCCGCCCACAAGCGGCATCCCGATGTGCGCTACGAGCCACAACTAATCGACGCCACATACGCCCTGCTGTTGACCCGTGGTTCGGAACCGCTGGTGATACCAGCCCTCAACCGCGACGGCGATTGTCTGAGCGATCTGGTTCTCGCTCTATACGGCAGCATTGCCGGAAGTGAG
This sequence comes from Candidatus Obscuribacterales bacterium, assembly GCA_036703665.1. Lineage (GTDB taxonomy): Bacteria > Cyanobacteriota > Vampirovibrionia > Obscuribacterales > Obscuribacteraceae > DATNRD01. The sequence continues at coordinate 2,975 of DATNRD010000245.1, read as the reverse complement.
TCGGTGCTGATTGGATTCGACGACGATCTCGTACCCGACGTGGTGATGACTGAGGCTCCCCACGGCACCGCACCGGCACTGTTCGGAAAAAACATCGCCAATCCACTGGCCATGATTCTGGCCGCCGCCTCAGCGCTTTCCTACGCTAAGCACCGCCAGGCGCCACATGCGTCACGAGCCGTCTACGAAGCAGGGCTGGAGTGCATCTATGAAGGGGTGCGAACCCCCGATCTAGGGGGCAACGCTACCACCACCGAGTTCACCGATGCCGTAATTCAACAAGCGCGCGCCAAAATCGAAGTCTGGCGCTCGCTTGGCCAATTATCCTGACTAAATCTCCGCCTAATATAACAAGTTTCCTGATTCATTTATAATCCAGCGCTCGGACTAAGACCGGCACCTGGGCGAAACGTCAGTGAGGTTGACGATGGCTACGATCTTGAAACCGTCGACTACTTCGCCGAAGCGAACGTACGCTAGCTGCTCGGGGTGGGGCGCAGCATGGCGGCGCCGGGTTACGACTCCACGAGCTTGTCGCCATACCACCAGGCCAGGCAGCCCACGACAAACGCTGCGCCGAGCCAGTAAAAGCCCAGCCTGAACGGCTCGAACACATCGGGCGGAATTTCACGTTCGAGCACCGCCACGCCCGGCTGTCGTTTGTCATAGAACACTTTGACTTCACGGCCGACCTTGAGTTCTTCGTAGTCTTTGGCACTCGTCGGTCCAAACCTGATTCTTTGAGAGGTGTATTGTTTGTCGTCGACTTTGTAGTCGTAAGCAATCTTGTATTCGTATTTGACGGTGCCCTGTTCACCCGTGAGACGCACGCGCTCCGATGTCACAATCTTGCCGGTCGTCTCGGCCATGGGCGGACCAGTCGGACCGCCAATCAGATAGTAGCCGGACCAGAGCCAGAGTCCCAGACCAATAGCAAGCAGAGCCGCCGCTGTCCATCGCATTATCCGCAGTGCCGGATCGGTCTTCGCAACCGCTTCTCCCGGCTCTGGTTCACCGTACTTCAGCTTCCAGAGGTGCAGCTCGGACGGCGTGATGTCGTACTTGCGGCAGAGCTCCGATAGCTCAGCGCCGGATTCGACCTCCTTCAAGATGGCCTTGATGTTCTCTTCCGTCAATTCATTATCAGCCACTGCCCTGCTGCCTTTCTGCCAGCCTTCCCAGTCTACTTCTACCCCATGAAGGACCGTCTTTCTCCCCTGCGTGCCTATTAGTCATCGACGGGAATCGTACCGAACCGGTGGAAGCGCGATCGCGTTGCGGATAATACGCAGCCCGGAACGAGGTTTGACAAAATTTTGACAACCCAAATCTAGATTTGCAGTCCAACCACAGCACAGGAGAGGAAGGCTGAAGGCGGCGACCTTGGTACAGCACAAACAATCGCCACAGGCCGGGCGGACCACCGCCCGAGCACGCGCGATGACGGAGGTAATTCTTTATGTGGGACAACACGATCGCCTTTGATTCTCTGAGGCTTGCCTGGCGAGAGGCAAGCAACATGAGGAAGCCCATCGCTTCGCTGATGGCTCTTGCACTGACGCTGCTTACGTGTTACGCCCCGGCGGCGCTGGCGGATCCGGGCGACCAACTCCGCATGCCGAGCACGCTACCCACAGCTAAAGCCGTCACGGCGCCTCGATTCGAGCCAGACATTCTTCTGGTCATGGCTGCCGGCGGCGTCGACGATGCCAATGTGCAGACCGCCATCAAGGATGCTCCGGCGACCATTGTTGGCACTGTCGGTGATGGACCGCTGAAGATCTACAAGATAAAAAGCGCTCCTGGAAAGATGGCACTGGCCGAAAGCAAGCTGGCGCGCGACAGGAACTTTCTGGGCGTGCAGCGCAACTACATCTATGAAGATCAGAAAGTGAACCAGAAGATTGTCTGCGTCAACGATCCGTTCTTTCCGCAGCAGTGGAATCTCGGCGCAACAAATGTGCCACGGGCCTGGAACATCAGCAAGGGCGCCGGCACCATTCTGGGAATCCTCGACACCGGCTGCAAGACTCAGATCGCCGAGCTGAGCGGTAAGTGCTATTCGGGCTGGGATACTGTCGGACACACACCCTATCAGACCGACCTCCACGGGCACGGCACCATGGTGGCCACAACCGCAGCCGCCAACACCAACAACTGGATCAACACGGCATCGCCTGCCCGGATGTCGTGGGTATACCCGGTCCGCCTGGGGTTGCAGCCGGGAACAATCACGGAAGCGAACTTGCTCGAAGGAATCTATGTGTCCGGAAGGCAGGGCATCAAGATCCTCAACATCAGCTACAATCTGCCGCCGCCCTACTCGCTGGCCAACCGGCAAGTGCACCCGCTTCTGCACACATACCTGCAGTGGTATCAAAGCTTCACCGGCGGATTAGTCTTCAACGCATCGGGAAATTACGGGATGTACGATGCATCGCCGATGGTTCCGTACCTCCAGGTGGTGACGGCCATAGACCAGAACTTCGAGCTGGCAGGTTTCTCCAACTACGGAAATTGCATCTGGTTCACCTGCCCGGGCGTCAACATTTTCTGCTCGAACAAGAACAACCAGGTCGTCTCCGCCAGCGGCACTTCGTTTGCGGCTCCCCAGGTCGCTGCAATTGCCGCCATGGTGTGGAGCGCAAATAAATGGCTGACCGGCACGCAGGTGCTGAACATCATCAAGCAGACTGCCTACAAGCCGCAAGGTCAATCATGGACTCCGCACTACGGCTTTGGGCTGCCCAATGCACACGCCGCTGTCCAGGCTGCCTGCGGCAGGGTCGTAAGCAACTAGTCCCCGCATCTGCCCGAGCCCACGAAGCGGCCCGGGCAGTTCTTTCTATGGGTGGCCAAGTGTCCTTCCAAGCGTCGGGGCGGGGTTCATGCCCGCCCTTGCGACCATCAGATCGGTATCAATAGAGTCGGTACCAATTACTAGCGCACACCCAAGGTGGGACTACCGGAGTAAT
>DATNRD010000244.1:0-8362 GCA_036703665.1 Candidatus Obscuribacterales bacterium | reverse complement strand
CTTGTCGTCACCGATCGCCAGCACTTCCGGGCGGCTGACGATACAGACGGCACCTGATTGCCGGTAGATTTCCTCGGCATAGTCAGCCATCGCCGTCAGGTTTGGCTCCACGCCGGAGAGCACCGCATCAATCCGCTCGGTCCTGCAAGTCTCTATCAACCAGTCCACGAAGTGCCCATCAGATGCCAGCGGCGATACATAAGCGCGACTCGTCATATAAAGCCCGCGGGCCAGCGGCGAGATACATGCTCCCACCACGCGCAGGCGCAGCGAGCTGTCAGCCAGCGCTTTCAGGATTCCCTGGCTTACGTGGCCTCCCAGGCCCAGAACAAGCACGTTCAACTGCCTATCCATGAAGATCCTCCCACTGCGACCCTCGACTCTTCCTGGCGGCTCTCTGAGCACACCACATACGGTGGTCGCGCCATCGTTCTCAGGTAGATTCTGGACATGTATTCGCCGATTATGCCGAGCGAAAAGAGTTGGGCACCGGCGAAAATGACGATAATCGAGGCCAGGAACGGAAACCCCTGCACACAGTCCCCTTCCGTCAGATAGCGGACCACCACGAATGCGAGCACGGCGAATCCGAACAGCACACATAGAAAACCGTATATGGTGGCCAGGCGCAGAGGCAGCGTGCTGAAGCCGGTTATCATGTTGATCGCATGAGTGACGAGCTTGCCGAAGGTATAGTTCGACTGGCCATCCTGACGCGGATCGTGTCTGATTCTCACCGAGGAGAAGCGGCTCGTGCCCCAGGCAAGAAGCGCATCGATGTTTACAAACGGGCTCTGGTGTCCGGCAAACGCCTCTCTTAGCTGCGTACGTATGGCCCGGAAAGATCTGATATCGCTGGCATTACGCGCGCCCATGGCGCCTTGAAGGACAACCTTTGTCACGTGCGAAGCCAGGTTACGCGCCAGCCCGTGTTGCTGAAAGACCGGCACGCCATAGACAACGTCGTACCCCTTCTGCAACTTTGCCACCAGTTTAGGAATCTCTTCAGGCGGGTTTTGTAGATCGTCGTCGATCGTCACCGTGATTTCGTAGCGAGCGGCACGAATGCCGCACAAGAGCGCACTGTGCTGCCCGTAGTTACGCATAAAGTTGATCGGGCGAATCCACGAATGAAGGCGGGAAAGCCTCTCCATGACCTGAGCGCTCTCGTCACGGCTGCCGTCGTTGACCAGAATCAGCTCATATTCGTGGGCCAGCTCGTCCAGAACAGGATGCAGCGCCGCGACTAAATCGGGCAGCGTCTTGCTGCTGTTGTACACAGGCACGACTACGGAAATGTTCACGACAATACCTGCTAAACCCTCGCACTCGTCCCGGCAATCTAGCAAGAACTCAATTGGCACGGAAGAGAGAACGAAAATGTTTCCACCTTACCGGAAGGCTCAACTTGACCGTCTGGGGGCAGTTCCTGAAAGAGGATGATTTGACGCGCGACGGGCAACGATCCTGTAACCTGGTCACCATCTGGTTCCACACGTTGCCGAGGAGTGTTGCCTATCGCCTTTGCTCAGCAGCATGCGGCCAGTGTCTTCCTGAGCCGCGCAGCCGCCAGTGTCTTCCTGAGCCGCGCAGCCGCCACTGTCATCCTGAGCCGCGCAGCCGCCACTGTCATCCTGAGCCGCGCAGCGGCGAAGGATCTCATGGGTACATGGCCGCCCCAAAGCGAGATTCTTCGTCGCTGCGCTCCTTAGAATGACAAGCTCGGCGTGGGTTGGCACACTCAACGTGATTAGCAGGCCATGTGCCAACGAGGTGTTCAGCACCTTCAACACTTCAGACGCCGGGCACAGGGCTGACAACCGCCGTTGCCCGCATGGATTCAGCGAAAGGCATGCTCACCGATTTCAGTTGTCGCTGTCGAGCACGGCAAGACCGAAGCCTGACTGGCCGTAGCCGTTGCCGTTATAAAACATGTATCGCTCACCGTTGTGATCGAATACGCACGGATAACAGATCATCTCGCTGTCCCAGCCCGTATCGGACACGTCGATGCCGGAGAGCTCATCACGCCTCTCCCAGACATACCCGTCCGGTGACTCGGCATAACCGATCCGGTAGGAGCGTCCTCGATAGGAGTACCACATCTTATAGCCGCTCTTGTCCCGAATTACCCGGGGAACGGAGATAGCGTATTCATCCTCCGACTTGAAGTCGATTGCCACCAGTCCCTTCCTTTCCCAGTTGATCCCGTCGGGCGACTCGCCATACTTGATATGGTAACGATGCTGCGGCTTTCCGTTTACCGACTCCCAATCAAGACAGGAAAGATACCAGATGCGATACCGCGACTCATCATGCAAAACGCAGCAGCTCGCCGTGAAATGAGGCTCGAGAGGGGTTCGGTCAATAATCGGCCCTTCGGCATACCTGGTGAAGGTCACGCCGCCGTCCACGCTCCGAGCCAGACCGATCGAATTTCTGAAGGGAACCGTCACACCAAGGTTCCAGCCGATGTAATAGAAGTACTTTTCATGGCCCACATCGATCAGGCAAGTACCCATCGCGCCGCTGTCATCGAAGGCGCCCAACCGGCCGGGGGACAGGACAGGCTCCCGAGAAACATCGAGAATCTTCGTCGGGGCACGGAGGTCGACTACCACATAGCCGGTGTAAGATCTGCCCTGCGCGTCGCGAGGGCTGAAGTACACCTTCACAACATCAGAATCGATGCGATCGACGACGGGCACTGCGGCATGGCTACGCATCCAGTCGACAGTGCCGTCAGGGACGAAAATTCTTCCCAGTTTCCGCCACTTCATTTATGGGCCGTCTCCTCGGAGTAGTTTATCGAGGCCGCTCCTGGGTTTGCCGGATCCGTGGATGCAATCGGGTGTTCCGCGGGCTGGCGGTTGGGCTGAAAATCAACAGGTCTCCTCCATTGCTGGCGCACTATAGTCAACGGACGGTTCTTCACCTGATTGAATATCATCGCAACATAAATCCCGATCACTCCAAGGCTGAAGAGGATCAGTCCTCCCAACAGCCAGATCGATGCAGCAATGGTGATCCACCCCTCGATCGTGCATCCCAATACGAGCTTTTGAATTACGAGAGTAAGCACATAGAGGAAGGATGCCAATGAGATGGTCGCCCCCAGGTAGAAGATCATGATCAGCGGCTTGGCGCTGAAAGACGTTACAGATCTGACTACCATGCTGACCTTGCGTCCGAGGTCGTATGATGTCTCCCGCCTCTGCCCCTTGAGCATCGGAATCGCTTTCCGGTTGAATCCAGCCAGGCTGCACAATCCGGCCAGTACCGGGTCAGCTTCCCTGAAGCGGATCAGGCTGTCGACGTAACGGCGGGTCATCAGGCGAGCAATGACCTCATTCTCCACAATTTTGTGGTCGCTCAATGCATTGAAAACCTTGTAGAACCAGCTGCCGGCAAGCCGGTTGAAGCCCTCCCCTCTGCGAACCTGCTGAACCCCGAACACGACATCGAGCTCGGGATCGCTGTGCAATTCACGCCAGAAGCGTCCGAGCAACTCCGGCGGCTCTTCCAGATCGCTGTCTATGAGGAACACCGTTTCGCCCAAGGCATAGCTGACACCGGTCAGAGCTGCTTTGTGATGGCCGAAGTTCCTTGAGAGGTCCAGCACCACGACCCGAGCATCCTTTTCGTGCAACTCCCTGGCAATGGACAGCGACCCGTCAGGCGAGCCGTCGTTCACCAGAATGAGTTCGAAATCGTCGGTTATTCCCTGGGCTACCCGTGTTATCCGCTCATAGAATTCCCGCAGGTGTTTTTCCGACCGGTAGAGAGTAGCAACGATTGAAAGCTTCATGATTTGCGCCTCCACACCTCCCATCCGTCGGTCTCGGTTTCCTTTTCGTAGTAGGCCGACAAATCCTTGCGCAGCTGCGCGTAATAGAGCTGCCATCCTTTCGGGCCGATGAGTTTGCAGCCGGGGGCGTCGAAATAGATGTGCGCAGGGCTCTGCTCCCGCACGATCCAAAGCAGCTTCCTGTAATCGTTCTTGGTGATTACCTCGGCGAACGTATCAGCAAATGGCAACGGCGGCAGCACGCCGGAAAGCTTGGGTATGAAGAACGAGTTGGCTGTGAAGTACATGGCCGGACGATCCTTGCTCGCCTGTTTGATGAAGGCCGCCTTCATTTCCAACTCTCTGGCCACATTCTCCTCCAGATATACTCCCGACACCAGACGGGCTGGCTTGTTCACCGGCCCTTCGGTTATCACCTGGACGCCCATGACATAATTCGGAAGAAAGATGCTCTGAAAAGTGTACGCCATCTCCGGCAGTACCACGAAGGCAATCACAGCTGCAGCCACGACCTGATGCTGAATGGCGCTCGTATCCCGGCGAAATCGCAGGACGAGCATCCGAAGCAGATCGATAAGGAAAAATCCGTAAAGCCCGTAATAGCTGGCCAGATTCCAGGGCTCGGAGCGGTTGGCATAGTAAGCGAACCAGATGATGATGGCGGTGGCAACCGCTGCGCGAAAGGCCTGCTTGAACCCCAAACTTTCCTGAGCTCGCAAGGCGGTTGCGATGAGCACGTAGGCTGCATGCCCAAAAAAGAGCGCGGCAACCGGATGGAACGTACCCTTCATACCCGAGTAGCCGGTCGAGGAGACGAACGCGATTGATTTCCAGACAACCGGTAAGCAGGCGAGGTTGGGCCAGTATCCGAGCCACAGCCGCGTACCGAGTAAGAACACAGACAGCGCACTGCCGATTCCGAGCGCCACAAGGGCGCCGGCCTTCGGCAGTGAGCCGACGTTGCTCAACTTGAACAGCCCATAGCGAAACCAGAGGTAGGCAAGCAACGCGGCGGTAATACAAACGCCCGTCTCCAGATTGAGCAGCAAGGCGACGCCGGAGGCAACGCCGATCACGTAGGATGCTGGGGCAAGCGAGGACCGCCTGACCAGAAACAGGGCACACAGGGCCGCCGGCTGCCCGAGCAGCCGCCAGGTCGTATGGTTGGGGAAACTGAGCCCGGTCTGGTTGAAGTGAAACCAGGGCACAAGGAAGGCAACCGCCAAAAGTGTGGTCAGCTTCCAACCATGTGCATACTTCCGGTAAAGCAGCGTAAAGGCAATCAAATAGATAACTTGCGCCCAGCGAATGAGGCTTATGTATCCGCCAAAATCGATGGGAGACACGTGTAGCTGCCAGCCACCGAGCACCACTGTCAAGAGCACACTGTAATAAGGAATCAGCTCCTCGAAAAGTCGCTGGCCTGCCGCCAGTCTGTCGCCCTGACCGACCACCATGACATAGTGTGCCTGCACTTGCTCGAGGGTCCAGAGCATGTGTCCGGTCAGATCAAATGGTGCAAAAAAACCCGGCAGCAGAGCCAGGGCCAGGACTGCCACGCTGGCAAAGGCGAATTCACGGCTGGCAGCAGCGCAGGTCAATCCGCGCCGATAGAGAAAGACGAGCGGCAGCCCCGCAAGCCCAACGGTCAGCATCGGCAGTCTGCCGCCGTTCCAGAAAAATGTGGCGAACACGAACCAGGCGACCGCCAGTCCGAGAATGCGGATTATCCAGGGACGGCTGCTTTCCATGAGCGCCGATTCCGAGAGCTTGCGCAGCAAGGGCGCCAGCAGCACCAGTCCGGCGATCATCAACAGCGCCTGCATGTGCCCGCGCCGCTGTGCAGCCGTATCGACTTCCCCGCCAAACTGCAAGACGAACGGGTTGAGCGCCTCGGCACGCAGCGGTGGCGGGACCTCGTCCGAAAAGAGCGCCGATAGACAGACACCGGCGGCAACTAGAGCAAGCAGCGCGGCCACTGCAAGCACATCGGTCTTTCGCGCTGCCTTGCCCGCGCCTTCGGCGTTCTTCGCTGTCTGTCTGGTTGGCGCCGCAATCATGTGCCGCACGACTCTCCACGCGGATAATGTCAGGTGCTCGAGGCTGAGGCGCTGCCCTTCACTCGCCAGATCTCCCAGCCGTGAGCCTCACCCTCTTTCTCATACAGCTCCGAAAGATCCGCGCGGACCTGCCTGTACTGTCGCCGCCACCCGGCTCCCCCACGCAGTTTGCAGTTGGGAGCATCGAAGTATATGCGTTCCGGTCTGCGCGCTTTCACGAGCGAAATCAGCTTGCCGTAGTCGTCCCGTGTGACGATGCCGGCATAAGTGTCGGCGAAGGGCAGCGCAAGCGGCACGCCTGAGAGTTTTGACACGAAGAAGGGGTTGGCTGTGAAGTACACTGCCGGGCGGCCCTCGCTTGCCTGCCTTATGAACGCCGCCTTGTCCGAAAGCTCTGCCGCCTCGTCCTCGGCCAGGTAGACTCCGCAAACCAATCTGGCCGGCTTGATCACGGCGCCGCTGCGCATGACCTGCACACCCTGCAGAACCTGCGGCACAAAAACGTTTCGGAAGTCGAAAGCAAGCTCCGGCAGGAGCACCAGAGCAAGCGTCGCAGCGGCCAGGAGCTGTTGCGGTGTCGTGGGCTTACCCTTGCGAAAACGTGCCAACACCGCCCGGACCAGGTCCATGAAAAGGAAGGCATAAAGGAAGTAGCAGGACGTCAGGTTCCACGACTCCGAGCCCTTTGCATAGTTGGCGAACGTGACGATGATGAAACAGGCAATCGCCGCCCGGAACGACTGCTTGAATCCCAGTCCAGAGCGCGCAAACAAAGCGGTGGTGATAAGGACAAAGGCGGCGTGACCGAAGATCACGGCCGGCACTGGCTGAAAATCGAACTTCGCCCCGGGATACCCGGTCTTTGCCACCAGCGGCAGAACCGGGAAAGCCGCCATCAGCCGCGTGAGGTCCGGCCAGTATCCCAGCCCCAGGCGGCAGCCAAGCATGAAGATCGACAGGGACGCTGCCGCGCCCAGCGCGAAGAAACAAGCAGCTCGAACAAGGGCCCTGAAATTTCTCAGGTCGGCGAGCCCGTACCGGAACCACAGGTAGACCGCGAGCGCCGCCATTCCTGCCAGCCCGGTTTCAGGATTGAGAAGCAGAAGCACCAGCGACGTCGCACCGGTGCAGTAGGCGGCCTTGGCCAGCGACGCGTACCTGAGCAAGAACAAGACGACAAGGGCCAGCGGCTGCCCAATGAGGCACCAGGCAGTGTGGCTTGGAAAGTTTATGCCTGCCTGGTTGATGTGGCACCATGGCACGAGAAAAACCAGAGCAAAGAAACTGGCAAGCTTCCAGCCCCGCGCGTACTTGACGAACAGGAAGGCGGCAGCCAGAAGAAAAGCAGCCTGCAGGCAGCGAATGATGGTGACGTAGCCCCCGAAGCTAACGGGGTGGATGTGCTGCTGCCACGCCCCTAGCATGACCGGCAACAAGACGCCGTACGCAGGGTTCGCGTCATGGAAGAGGCGCAGGCCGGCAGCCAGTCTGTCGCCTTGTCCTGCCGTCAGCGCGTAGTGGGCCTGAACCATCTCCAGCCCCCACACCGTCCTGCCGGAAAGGTCGAAATGCGAAAACAGGCCCGGCAGCAACGCAGCGGCCAGCAACAAGCCGGCCGTAAAGCGGTATTCTCTGCCGGCTTTCTCTGATTCCAGCCCGCGACGGAACAGATACAGGAGCGGCAACGCCAGCAAAGACAGCAGCAGATACGGCATGCGGCCGCGGCTCCACCAGAAGAAGCTCTCTACGAAGAACCACACCGGCAGCAAAGCCGCTGACCTGGTGACAAGGAACCACATGACGCCAGCAGCCCGTCCCCACCACGTTTGCCGATCTGCCGGCACGATTGCCTGGGCCAGCCTGGCCAGCACCGGTCCTGCAATTACAAGAACCGTCAGCACAACTACGGACTGCAGATACGCCGCCTGATACCTGCTCGTGTCCACACCACCGAAAAAGTCGGTGAGAGCTGGATTCAGCCAGCTCAGGTTGAGCGGACGCGTCGTTTGAGCGAAGAACTGCACGCGCAGGCAGAGATACGTTACCAGCAGCGTCAGCAACGACGCCAGGGCCAGAACTCCCGACTTGGACACTGCTCTTGCAGGTCGTTCGGCGTGCGGTGGCACGCCCTGTTTGGGACCCGAGGGCTGCTCTTTGGTGAGCGTTGATACCATGTGCAGAGTCACATCCCAGTTGCAACTGCAGGCAAACAGGCCGGCGGCAGCGCCAGCGGCACGGGGCGCAGACGGTAGATCCTATTACTTGACATGACCTCTTGTCTAGGTTTAGGGCCTCATGGACCAGCGCAGACCACCGGGTCACGGCCAGCTTCCGTCAATCAGTACGGATGACGCTTTATTGGACAATTTTCAGCATCATCGTGAGGAACGCAGCGCGTTTTTAGAAAGGCATCGCAGCAAGGATGGACCTGTCATCCTTAGGAACGCAGCGCGTTCTTAGAAAGGCATCGCAGCAAGGATGGACCTGTCATCCT
>DATNRD010000243.1:0-3232 GCA_036703665.1 Candidatus Obscuribacterales bacterium | reverse complement strand
CGCTTGCGCCGTGGATCGCGCTTGCGCCGTGGATCGCGCTTGCGCCATGAATTCCGCCAGGCGCTTGCGCCGTCCTTCACGCCGCGCGCGACTACACTACATAGGGATACCGTGAACTGGTGGGAGACTGTTAACGCCGGGCTGGATGTCAGCAGCGGCGGGAACATTCTGCATCCATGGCCGTCGGTCTTGGCGAGCCGGGCAGCAGGCACGGGCAAGAGCTGCTCGCTCAAATCCCGAACTGGCGTCTCTTTTCAAGGTTCAGCCGCTTACCGCGGCAGTGTAGAAAGGCTGGTTTACAGAATATTAAGCAAGGGGAACCGCCCGTTGGGGCGATGCCGGTATCGGTCCCACTTCTGCCCGTGCCACCGTATCAGATACCAGGCCAAGAGCCGCGAGGTTTACATTGATTTGCCTGGTCCCCTGCTTCGTTCTGGATAACCAGAAACAACCGGGTGATAAAAACTATGAGCATCAATAACCGCTTTCGCGCGATCAGTCTGACGATCGCATGTCTGACCGCTGCCGGCTCGCTGGCGTCCGTGGACGGATCTCCGGCGTGGGGTGCGACAAAGCGCCACATCTACAAGGGCAGGGTGAGCCGCAGCGTCGCTGTTGCCGACCAGCTTCTGGTCAAGGGTAAGTATGCGCGGGCTGCCGACTACTACCGGGCGGCATTGAGCAGGAACCCGCAGGATTTAAACGCCGCTGTCGGTCTCGGTCTGGCGCTGGGCAAGCAATTCAAGCTGGACGCCGCAGAGGAGCAGTTCGATCGAGTGCTGGCTCGCGATCCCAGCAATCCTGGCGCGCATTCAGGAAAAGCCATGGTGATGCTTTACCGGCTGCAGTCGTCGTCTGGCACTGTGAGAAGAAGCCGGGAATCCATGCTGCAACAGGCCGAGGAAGCCTCCCAAAGGGCGCTGCAGGCCGATCCGGAGATACCGGAGGCTCACTACACGTTAGGCATGGTTTACAAAGAGCAGGGCAAGCTGGCCGATGCGGCCAGGGAGTTCCGCGAGGCGACCCAGATCGATCCGAGGTACTCGGATGGCTATACAGGACTTGGTCTGACCAAGCTGGCCCAGAAAAACATAGCCGGCGCGATTGCCGACTTCCGGCAAGCTATTCGACTCAACTCGGGCGATTCCACAGCGCACTATGGTCTCGGACAGAGTTACCTGCAACAGGGACAGGTGGACGCCGCTCTTAAGGAGCTGAACATTGCCCAGTATCAGTTCCCCAACAGCTGGCCGGTGCGCCTGGCTCTGGGTAAGGCGTATGAGACGCAGGGCAACACCGTAGCCGCTGTCAGGGAATATCAGGAATCGATAAGGATCAAGCCGGAGAATCCGGCGGCCTATCTCGGCATCGCCAATATTCGTGAGGCGCGTGGCGATATTGAGCACTCCATAGCCGAGCTGCGTGGCGGGCTGGAGCTCATGCCGGACAATCCGGAGCTGCGCCTGCGCATCGCCGATCAGTCCCTTCGTATAGAGAAGCTGGATGACGCCATCAAAGAATACGAAACAGTCTTGACCGCCTATCCGGGCAGTGCGCGGGCTGCCGAGGGTCTGACCACGGCCTATTACCTGAAAGCTCAGAAGGAGACGACAGGAGGCTTCTTCGGATCGAACGATTACGAGCGAGCGGAGGAGATGCTCAACAAGGCGGTGCAGATGAATCCCAACGACATCCGCATCCGCCTGGCGCAGGCAAAGCTGCGCTCCTTGACGGGCGAAACGGTCGACATCTCGACAATCCGGCCACCGCAAAACGATGGCGAGCGCATCGGTTACGCCGAAGCGCTGCTGGCGCAAAACCGCTTCCAGGAAGCCTCTGAGCAGATGAGCACTGTCATAGGGAATGCCCGCGATGCCAAGCAGACATTCGCGATTGCCGACCTTGCGCTCATGATCCGCGATCTGGACAGCGCCGAGGCAGCGTACAAGAAGGCAGCCACCTTCCCGGGTGGCGAGCAGCGAGCGCGCCGGGGACTTGCCATGGTGGCAAAGGCTCGCGAAGCTGCCCGAAAGGATCTCACCTTCGCGGATGACCTGGCACGCAAGAAAATGCTCGGCAGCGCGATAGACAAGTATCACGACGCCGTCTTCGCCAACCCGAAAGTGGCGAAAGCCCGCCTGGGTTTGGCCCGCGCCCTGGAAGACGTGTCTAAACCGACGCCACAGCAGCTGCGCGAAGCTGCCATCCAGTACCGCGCCTATGTTGCTCTCGAGCCGACTATGCCGGTCAAGGAGCGCGAGAAGTTCACAGCCCGCGCCCAGAAGCTCGACGACAAGGCTTACAAGGTCGAGCAAAGAACCAGAGCGCAAGCCGCCAGGTAATTTCGAGCAAAGGACTTGCGGCTAGGCGGGCCGAAGGGGTGTCTGGACCGGGCAGCTCGGGTCGGCCCGCCTGTTACTTCCAGCGAATCGACTTCATGGAGTCTTTAGCTGTCTTGAGGTAGCGGAGGTAGTCGCCTTTGGGTGCCTGGAAGTAGATTTCCTGAACCGCGCTGCCCGTCCCGTCCGAATCGACGAGAATGGCGCGTGCATCTTGCTGGATGCCGGTGTAAGTGCCTTCTACCACAAGCACGCGCTTGCCGTTGATGTCTTCTGTTTGGGCGGTCAGTACCTTGAAATCCCTGGGATTTCCCCTGTCCCTTAGAGTCTCCTTGAGTGACGCGAGTTCCGCGGATGAGAGCACGTGCGGCGGCTTGTCGAGAACATCACGAAAGTTTTTGGCGGCTTCCCGGCTCGTGCGGAGCCCTCTGTAGTAGAAACACAACTTTACTTGAGGATCCTCCCTCGGATGAAATTCCCGGAAATGGCTGGTTCCCGCGCCGTTTATACTGGACGGTCCTTCCTGCCAGCCGGCAGGGATTGACATACGCTGGATCTGTCCATGGTCTTGCAGCGAGCCTGGTATCTTACCAGCGCTCCTCCCCGAGACGAGATCCATCGGAAACAGCTCCTCCACGAGCTTGTCTCGATGCTGCCCGGAGTCAGCCTTTCTCTGCTCCGCGGGCGGTGGCACTTCATTCGGTACGTCAAATGGCATTGATTTCTCCCCTGCCTTGCATTTTACCGTCATACCGCTTCTCAAGTCCCGAGAACCGTGGCTGCAACCGTCCTTCGCCGGTCTTCGGGCAGCTCATTCAAGAGCTCCTGCATCTTCGCCAGTACCCTGGCACGCTCCTGCTCACGTGCTTCTCTCGCCTCGGGAGTGTCCCTGT
>DATNRD010000242.1:0-10098 GCA_036703665.1 Candidatus Obscuribacterales bacterium | reverse complement strand
CGCCAAGGCAGCCTTCGAAACCGGTTAACAGGGCTGCGATCTTGCACTTATCATTTCGGCTTAAGCAGTAGCATGCCGACACTCCCGGGCCAGGGGATATCGCCTTGCCGCTATGGGCGCTTCGAAGTGAGTGCCTCAAGTTCCGCCTTCATTTCGGCAGCGCTTGCGTAGCGCCTTGAGGGATCGAGGGCGGTTGCGCACTTGACGATCTCAGCTAAGACAGCGCCGACGTCCGGCCGGTGGTGGCGCGGATCGGACTGCGTGATCGGCTCCGGTTCCTGCGCTGTGAGCAGGTAGAACATGGTGCAGCCAAGAGCGTGGATGTCGCTTTGCCCGAGCGGTTTGCCGCGGAACTGCTCAGGCGGGAGGTAGGAATGCTTTCCGACCACGGTAGCGGTTGCCGACGCTTCGAGCTCGTGGGCGACGTTGAAATCGACTAGCTTCAACTTCAGATCGTCCTGGAGGATCAAGTTGTCGGGCGTGAAGTCGGGCTGAACTATGGGTGGTGTCAGGCCGTGCAAGTACTCGAGAATCTGGGGGGAACCGAAAATGGCCGAAATTCACGCTCCTATAATTTATTCCCGCCTGACCCCGGCTGAGAAACTGGGAAAAACCCTCTTTTATCATCTCGGGACGGGAGCCTGCTTACCTGGCGTAAACGTTATGGAGCTGGCCGCAGGCGGCATCGATGTCCGTCCCGCGCTCCAATCTGATGGTCACCGTCTTGCCGGTAGATTCCGCGATTTTCTTGAAGTGCTCCTGCGCGTGCCGCGATGGGCGCTCGTAAAGGACTTGCCCATTGATCCCGTAGGTCGGGTTATAGGGGATGAGGTTGATGTTGCAGTTTATGTTCTCAACCAGGTCGGCCAGCTGGCGCGCTTGTTCCGGCTTGTCTGTGACGCCGGCGAGAAGAACGTACTCAATCGTGACGCGGCGCCTGGTCGACTCGCTGTATTCCCTGAGAGCGGCTATGAGGTCGCCAATGCCGAATTTCTTCGTGATAGGGACGATCTTCTCGCGGGTTGTGGTGTCGGGCGCATGCAGGGAAAGGGCAAGGGTAATCTGCAGGTCTTCCTGCGCCAGGCGCTTGATCCCAGGAATGATGCCTGAGGTGGAAACGGTGATGTGGCGCTGGCCGATGCCCACGGATTCCATAATCGTGTAGATGGACTTGATCACCTCATCCGTATTGAGGAGAGGCTCCCCCTGACCCATGTAGACGAGATTCGCCACGCGCTGACCCGATTCGCGCTGAATGCACATGACCTGGTCGACAATCTCCTGGGCTGTCAGATTGCGCGTGAACCCCAGATAGCCCGTCGCGCAGAATGTGCAGCCCACGGCGCAGCCCACCTGGCTGGACACGCAGGCAGACAGGGAGGGCCTGTCGTGGAAGGACATGAGGACCGATTCGACGAACTTCCCGTCCGGCAGCTCGAAGAGGTACTTGCGCGTGCCGTCCTCGCTGACCTGCCGGTGCGCCAGCTTAAGCAGCGGGACCTGAGCCACCTGCTTGAGCCGCTCGCGCAGCTCGGCCGACAGGTCGGTCATCTCATCAAAGGAGCTGGCCCGCTTGGAATATATCCAGCTGTGAAGCTGCCTGGCGCGGAATTTGGGCAGCCCGAGCTCGCTGGCAAACTGCTCTAGTTCCGGCAAGCTCTTGCCGGAAAGGGCTGTTCGCTGAGTCTGTAGGGTCGTCTGTTCCACTTCCATGCCTGGCACCCACGCCTCCGGCGCCCGCCCTCATGATATCAAGGACAAGGCTCAAGCGAGGCATGCCGCTGAGCAAAGCGGCGATGTGTCGAGCCGCCGGAGCATTTGAGCATCGCGTAGTCGCGTAAGCGACGGAGCGAGGTGGCTCAGCCGCCGCCGCGTAAGCGACGGAGCGCTTGCAAAAAGGATGTCAATTCCTTGCATGTTAAAATTGAAGTTCAGTTGTGGTAACCAAGACAACAGAATTGTTGAGGAAATATTAGGGTTCCGCGCGTCGACGGCCGGGAGAGAGGTTGAATGTCTGAAAGCTGGGAGGAAAAGGCTCGCGGCTGGCTGAAGGGCCTTTTCGGTGACACCAATGAGAAGCGGCTCAAGTTGCTGCAGGATTATGTCGTCCGTGCCAATGCGTTAGAGCCGGAGATGGGGAAGCTCAGCGACGACGAGCTGAAGGCCAAGACCGCGGAATTCCGCCAGAAGATCGAAAACTACCTTGCCGACGTTCCAGACCGCATCCTCATCCCGCCCGATGCGCCGAAGATGCCAGGGCAGATTCGCACGGAGAAGGACAAGGCACTCGGTCAGATACTCGAGCAGATTTTGCCGGAGGCGTTTGCCGTAGTGCGGGAAACGGGCAAGCGCACTCTTAACATGCGCCACTTTGACGTGCAGCTCATCGGCGGCGCCGCGCTGCACTTCAACAAGATCGCGGAAATGAGGACGGGCGAAGGCAAAACGCTTGTGGCAACGCTTCCTGCCTATCTCAACGCGCTGTCCGGACGCGGCGTTCATGTGGTGACCGTCAACGACTACCTGGCCAGGCGCGACGCTGAGTGGATGGGACATATCTACAAATTCCTCGGGCTTACTGTAGGGCTGGTCTACTCGCACCAGCCGGATCACGAAAAGTACGCTGCCTACAGAGCTGATATCGCATACGGTACCAACCACGAGTTCGGTTTCGATTACTTGCGCGACAACATGCGGACGTCGCTGGATTCCATCGTGCAGCGGCCGTATTACTATGCGATCGTCGACGAAGTGGACAACATCCTCATCGACGAGGCCAGAACACCGCTCATCATATCCGGCTTCCCGACCGAATCTGTCGTCGAGATCTACCAGAGGATGGCTCAGATTGCTCCGTATCTGGAAAGAGGTCGCGACAAAGACGATGAGGAGTGCGATTACTGGGTGGACGAGAAGTCGCGCAACGTGCTGCTCACGGAGCGCGGCATTGTCAATGCCGAGAAGATTCTCGGCGTGGGCGACCTGTATGATGTGCGCTTCAACCTGGCTCATCACCTCACGCAGGCGCTGCGCGCCAAAGAGCTCTACAAGAAAGACACCGATTATGTGATTCGCCCAAACGAGGAAGGAAAACCGGAGATCGTCATAGTCGACGAATTCACCGGACGCATGATGATCGGCCGCCGCTGGAGCGATGGCCTGCACCAGGCGATTGAAGCAAAGGAAGGCGTGCCGATTCAGGAGGAGACGCTTACCTACGCGTCGATCACCTATCAAAACCTCTTCCGTCTGTATCCGAAGCTCGCTGGGATGACCGGCACTGCTATGACCGAGGCTGCCGAGTTCCAGAAGATCTACAACCTGGACGTTGTGGCTATTCCCACCAACAAGCCGATGATTCGTACCGACTATCCGGATGTGATTTACAAGACCGAGCAGCAGAAGTTCTACTCCGTAGTCGAAGAGATTGTCGAGCTGCACCAGATGGGGCGCCCGGTACTGGTCGGGACGACCAGCATCGAGAAGTCGGAGGTCGTCGATGAGCTGCTCAGCAAACCGCACAAAATGGGCGAGTACCTGACCAAGAAGATCATCAAAGTCGCCGACCTCATCAAGAAGCAGAAGCTTTCCGGGCAGGCAATAGATGCGCTCAAGAAGGCCTTCGAGCGCCCCGGTTTGATCGATGTCGAGAAGTTCGAAAAACTGTGCCAGCAAATCGAGACCGAGCACCGCAAGGCTGACGAGCTGATCGAGCGCTGCTACTCGATTCTAAGAACGGCCAGGGTGGTTGCCGCCATCCGCAAGGGCATCCCGCACAACGTGCTGAATGCCAAGCATCACGAAAAGGAAGCCATGATCGTCGCCCAGGCAGGGAGGAAGGGAGCCGTTACCGTGGCCACCAACATGGCCGGACGAGGCACTGACATCCTGCTGGGAGGTAATCCCGAATACCTGGCCAAGGAGAAATTGAAGAAGGAAGGCCATTCCCCGGACCAGCCGGACTGGGACGCCAGGGTGCACGAGCTTCAGCAGAAGATCAAAGAAGAGACGGACAAGGAGCATGAGGAGGTCGTCAAGCTCGGCGGGTTGCACATAATAGGCACCGAGCGCCACGAGTCCCGGCGCATCGACAACCAATTGAGGGGGCGTGCCGGACGCCAGGGCGATCCGGGCAGCTCGCGGTTCTTCCTGTCGTTGCAGGACAACCTTATGCGCATCTTCGGCGGAGACAAGATTGCCCGCCTCATGGAACTGATCAACGTCGACGAGGAGATGCCGATTGAATCGCCCATGGTGACCCGCTCCATCGAGGGCGCGCAGAAGAAAGTCGAGGCGCATCATTTCGACATGCGCAAGCACGTCCTGCAGTATGACGATGTCCTCAACACGCAGCGGGAGGTCATCTATCGCGAGCGCCGCAATATTCTCGAGCGGGCGAACCTGCGCGAGTCGGTTCTGGACATGCTTGACGAGCATGTCGAGTACGCCGTGGGCTCGCACATAGATCCCGAAACGCCTCCGGAGACCTGGGAAGAAAGCGGTCTTCCCGAGGTTCTGAACATTCTGAAAACGGACGTCCCGATGCTCGAGGACATCCAGCTGGAGGAGGTGTCCGGGCTGTCTTATGACGAGCTGCTCTCCAAGCTGAAGGAGGCCGTCCACCTGGCATACGAAGTGCGGGAACAGCACATAGGCGCAGACACCATGCGCGAGCTGGAGCGCCAGATCATGCTGCGCACGATCGACAGCAAGTGGGTGGATTACCTGCACAACATCGAGCTTTTGCGTGAGGGCATCCACCTGCGCGGCTATGGGCAGCGGGATCCATTGCAGGAGTACAAGCGTGAAGCCTTCGACATGTGGAACCAGCTGTTGTTCAGCATCAAGGTCGAATCCATACAGCTGCTTTTCCGCGCTCAGCCGGTAATCATGGATCTGCAGGAGCTGGAGGAGCTGATCATGCCGGAGGAGGTTCTCCTCGAAGAAGCCGACCAGGAGGCGGCGCCGGCTTCCGGACAGGAGGCTTCATCCGGGCGTGAATCCGGTGGCGGTGGCGATGCCGAGCCAGACCAGACCGAAGGGCGCCCAGCCGAACCGAGGCCGCCCGTGATAACGTAGTCGCTTGCGAATCCTATCCTTCGACACCAGCACCGCGGTCGTTCACCTGTGCCTTATGGAAAGCGGACAGGTGGTACTGGAGCGCCAGACGGCAGCCGGGGCTGCTGCCCGGCAGGAGGCGGTGACGGCGCTCGTCCCCAGCATTGACGCTGCTTTGAAGGAAGCCGGATGGGACAAGCATTCGCTGTCGTGTCTGGTTGTTGGGCAGGGACCGGGCAGCTTCACAGGAATAAGAACTGCCATCGTGACGGCAAGGACTCTTGCTGACGCGCTTATGCTGCCGCTCATCGGCGTCTGTTACCTCGAGTGCCTGGCGTACGCAGCCGGTGCGCCTGTCGCTGTCGTGCTGGCTGGTTCGCAGGGAAACTTCTTTGCCGCGGCGTATTCCCATGCCAGCGAACCGGCCGTTGACCCCGCTTATGTCGCTCTGCCCGAGCTTACCGAGCGCTTAGGCGCCTGGGTGCGCTGGATAGCCGATCAGTCTTCCAGGCAGCTGCTCGCCAGTCATGGCCGATTGTGCGAGCCGCTGCCCGAGCTAAAGAATATTGCTGTAATCCAGGCTCAAATCGCCTGGGATCGGTTATCTTTGAGAGTGCCTGACAGGCTTACCATGGAGGAGCGCAAGAAGCTCGCGGACGAGTTCACATGGCGGCATGTAGAGCCGCTGTATCTCCGGGCTCCTTCCGTGACGGTCAAGAAAAGCCATGCAAATTAAGATCAGGCGGATGGTTTTAAGCGATCTGGACGAGGTCATGGAAATAGAGCCGGTGGCCTTCGGCAGCCATCACTGGTCCCGGCAGTCCTTCTGTAACGAGCTGAACAATCCCGGCGGCCACTACTACGTGGCGTGCGCTGAGGACAGCGGGCGCCTCTGCGGTTACAGCGGCTTCTGGCTGATCGGCGAGGAGGCCCACATAACGACGCTGGCCGTGCATCCCGATTGCCGCCGGCAGTATGTGGGCGAGAGGCTGTTGCTGCACGACATTCATGCCGCCAGGCGGGTCGGCGCGCGCTGGATGACGCTGGAGGTGCGCGTCTCCAATGAGGCCGCACAAAATCTCTATTACAAATATGGCTTCAAGAGCCTCGGACTCAGGCGAAACTACTACCAGGACAACAACGAAGATGCCATGGTTCTGTGGACCGAAAACATAGAATCGCAGGACTTCGTAGATCTTGTCAGAGAGCGCCTGGCAGACATCAGAGCCCGCGGCTTGCAGGCTGTCGATCCCTTTCCGGCCGACCCGAAATCCCATGAGGAGGCAAACGGCATGCTGGGCGAGACCTCGCTGGAAAATCGCATGGAGGTGTGATCGTTGCCTCTGGTTCTGCCGACTAAGCTTCGCAAGTTCAGGCGCAAGTCGCTGATCGGGCAGATTGTCGTCACCTTGCTCGGTCTGGAGCTTCTTTTCATGAGCTCGTTCATTTCACTGACGCTACCCACGGCTACCAGCTCGAACCTCAGCAATTACTTTCACAACCGGGCTATCGTAGTGCTTTCGCATCTGCCCGACTCATGGCGGGAAGAGCTCACCGAAAAATATCCGAACCTGGCCGAACCCAGGAAAGACGTGAGCTACAGCCTCTACTGTCCGCAATGTCCGGTGGCCATTTTCGCCGGCTACATGCTCGGGCCGCTGCTGGGGTTGATTGCGGCCTCCATGTTTTTTGCGCTCGGGATGGTCGGTCCGCTGTTCGGTCTTTACCTGTTCGCCGGTGGCGGCGGACTCGGCTATTACGGACAGCCGGGCTGCGGCTACCTGATTGGCATGGTCGCTGCCAGCTGGGTGGCAGGCAGGGTGACCGCTCCGGACCGCACGAGCATTCGCCAGCTGCTGGCAATCGTTGCCGGTCTTGGGGCCGTTCATGTCACGGGCCTGACTTACTTAACCGCGCTTTTTGCCCTGCGCGGCGCTCTCCCGGTTGCCGGCACGGAGCCTGACTGGCACGATTGGATTGCTGAGCAGGTGCGCAACCTCAGCGTTTACCCGCTGCCCTACGACGCTCTCTTCTCTTTGCTGTTGGTGGGGCTTGGCTTTCCGTTTCGCTGGCTGGTCAACACGCTTACCGCCCCCGATATCGCCCTTAAGGCCAAGGTGCAGCCCAGGCTGGAGGACATCTGATGAGGCTGGCTCTCCACGGACTAGGTGCTTCAGCAGTTCTGGCAGGGCTGGGGGCGGCCCTTTACGCTGCCTGCGTGGAGCCCCGCCGCTATCGCCTGGAGACTGTCTCGGTGGGCTCAGGCAAGGGAAGCCCAGGCGCCGGCAGTGCGCCGCTTAAGATCCTTCACCTCTCGGATCTCCACCTTTGTTATCCCGAGTCCCATAAGCTGGAGTTCCTCAAGCGCGCAACCGATCAGGATTACGATCTTGTTGCGCTCACCGGCGACATCGTCGAGAATTACAGCGGGCTTATCTACCTGGAGTCGATCCTTGCGCGCCCGCCGCGGCTCGGGGCTTATGCCGTGCTCGGAAATCACGACTATTACGACTACCACATGTTTCACAAGACGCTGGGACGGCTGGTGAGACGTTATCGCCACCCAGCACGCAGGCGCGACGTAGAACCGATTGTCAGGGCGCTCGAGGGGGCAGGGTTCACGGTGCTGCGCAACGCCGCGTACCGGCACCGGGAGGCGCGCGTGCACGTCGTCGGCATAGATTATCCCAGCCTGCATCCCGAGCTTTTGAATGACCTGGTCTGCCAGAAGGGTGACGGCGATCTGGTGGTGGTCCTCTTCCACGTGCCCATTCATCTAGACAACATCGCGCGCGCCGGCGCCGACCTGGCCCTGGGCGGGCACACGCACGGCGGGCAGATACGGATTCCGGGGCTGGGGGCGATCATCACCGACTCGGAGCTGCCGCGGGTGAGCGCTTCGGGGGTCTTCCAGAGGGGACAGACTACCTTCCACGTGTCTCGCGGACTGGGCGCAGACCCCCGCACCAACGTTCGCTTCTTCTGCCCGCCGGCTGCCACCGTCATCGAGGTGGTCAGGGCTCAGCCCGCCCAGGGCAAATGGGACTGAATCTGGCGGTACAAAGAGGCTATGTTGTTACGGAACAGCGTAAGGCGAAAGGCAAACCCCGACTCTTCAAGCGTTCCCTTGACCACGCCGTTTTCCACCGTGCCGCTGAAGGTCACTTTGCGCGCGGGCATGCCGGCGTCAACCATCTGCCTGGATGGTTCGAAGGTCAGGTCCAGGTCGCGCCCGTTGTCGAAGGTGCCGTGCGATACGGGCAGCGAGGCACCGCGGGCGAAGGCGATTTGTCCCTTTACGCCGGTGGGCTTTCTCAGGATGGTGAGCTGAACTACGCCGAGTTGCGGGTCCATGCCCTGATACTCGCCGCTTATGTCATTGAGGACCCAGGATACGGCAAGCAGGCCGAATCCTACAATCGCCACCGCCAGGATGGCGTTGCCGATGAGCGCCGGTCCGATTGCGCCCGGGGGCTTCTGCTCCGGCGGCGCCGGAGGAATATCATCGCGAAAACGGGAACGCATTGAGCGTGTCATGTGCACAGTCTCCGGAGTCTCACGGTATCAGATCTGGTGTCAGGTGGTAGAGATAGCGAATCGTGGCGGCGTCGTTTGCCGAGATGACACCCTGTCCATAGTAGAGGCTCATGAGATCGTTGGGGTTCGTGCTGTGTCCCTCTATTCCCAGGGCATGCCCGAACTCGTGAGCAGCCGCGGCCCGCATCTTCGCGAATGGCATCGGTACGCCGTTGGCCTCGGTGGTTCTGAGCATGATGAGGACCGGCCTGAAGTCGGCCCTGCCACCGGCCATGATGGCTTTATAGGGGAAGCTGCGCTTGGCCGTGTAGCCCCTGATGTCTCCCGAGAACAGGGCCAGTCCCATTTTGTCGACGAAATGGTGCACCCAGAAGACGTGGATGTCGGCCTGCGAGGGATCTTCGGTCAAAACGAACGAGAACAAACCTTCTTTCTCGAACGGCTTCCACATGCTGATTCCCTGCAAGGCAGCCTGAAAATGCTCGGGGGTGAACCCCTGGGCCACCTGCAGCTCATTCATGGCCTCGGGGTTCTGAACCACTTCCGCCAGGAGGTCGGGCCACTTGGCGAGATTGTTGACGTTCACAACGGGGACGCCCATCTCCTCGTCAAGAAACTGTTCGAGGGTCAGCCCGCGAGAGACGTAGACTTTGAGAGGCATCTGCTCCTTGATCCAGCGGATGGCGCCGTAGCTGCTTCTGAACTCCGGGTAGACAATGCCGCCGCCGTACTTGATTGGTTGCCCGAGCGGTCTTTGCCCGCTCTGCCCAGTGCGCCCGGCCTGGGTCTGAGTGGCGTAACTGCTGCGAAACTGGGAGCGCGCCGGCAAGACGGCCAGCGCCAGTGCAAGCGATACGACCAAAACCAGTAACTGGCAGGCAGGCAAGCGGTAGACGCGCCATCCAGCTTGTTTGCCCATTCCTCGACCCCTTTGTGCCGGGTGCTCGCTCACTCCTTGCATCTATCATACGCGGTTCCCCGGCGGTGCGCATTCGGGCATGCCAGTGGACGCACGCCCAACCTGTGCTTGTCAACATTAACCGCCCTCAATTGGAAACCCTTGCCAACGTGCTAGTATGCCTCCAGCGCGCCTGTCCGGATAAGTAAGCACAGTGTCAGGTTCACTGGCCAGCCGGGTCAGGCAAGAAGCAATGCGGTTGACGACGGCACGACCATCGACTGAACGGCTCCAGGGGCAACAGGGACGGACGTGCCCGCACTGGGGCGCGCGCGACTGGCTTTTCCTCTCGGTGGCTATCGTGGCGGCCGTGGCGGTTTTTCTGCCGTTTCTCGGGGCGCCCACCATCATCGACTCCAGTGAGGGCTACTACTCCGAGGGCGCCCGTGAAATGTTCGAGTCGGGCGACTTCATTACACCGCACCTCAACTACAAGCCCTGGTTCGAGAAGCCCATCCTGACCTACTGGTTGATCGCCGGCTCCTATGGACTGCTCGGCGTCAATGAGTTGGCGGCACGCCTGCCGGCGGCGCTGTGCGGAGTCT
>DATNRD010000241.1:0-4560 GCA_036703665.1 Candidatus Obscuribacterales bacterium | reverse complement strand
TTGCAGGGCATCTTCCGATTCCTGGAGGCTTCCTGTATTCGCTATGTGGGCGCGGCCGCAATAAGGGACCTGCGCAATGAGCTGTTTGCGCATCTGGAGACGCAGCCGCTGCTTTATTTCCAGGGACAGTCCTCGGGCGTGTTGATCGGCCGCCTCACCAACGATGTGGCCATCATCGAGCATGCCATTTCACAGGCCTTCCAGTCGTTGATCAGCCGTACGGTCACGCTGCTTTCGCTGGTGGTCGTGATTCTCCTGCAGAGCTGGACGCTCAGCCTCATCGCGCTCTCGATCCTTTCATTCATCGTCCTTCCTGTAGCCGTGCTGGGCAGGAAGATCCGCAAGTCCAGCCGCAGCGGGCAGGAAGCCATTGGTGATCTGGTGTCGGTCATCTCGGAATCGATCCAGGGAGCCAAGATCATTCAATCCTTCAATCTGGAGAGCTTCCAGGTTGCTCGGTTCGTCTCGACCAACGAGAAGTTCTTCCACAACGCCATGAAAGCGGTGCGCGCCGAAGCGATGATGTCGCCGATCCTGGCCATGATCGGCGCGCTGGGCATCGCGGCTGTCATCTGGGTCGCCGGCTATCAGGTCACCCATCATCAGATGACAGTCGGAGCCCTGACGTCGTTCGTCATTGCGCTGCTGCTTCTTTATTCGCCGATCAAGAACATCGGGCGCGTCAATGGCATTATCCAGCCGTCCCTGGCCGCGGCCGCCAGAGTGTTCGAAGTACTCGATCGCGAGCCGGACTTGCAGGAAAACCCGGGAGCTACGGAGCTGTCACGCGGCCCGCACCACATACGGTTGTCGCACGTGTACTTCCAGTATCCAGGCACACCGGATATGGTGCTGCGGGACATCAACCTGGACATTCCGCCCGGGCGGATGGTGGCACTGGTCGGCTTGTCTGGTGCCGGGAAATCGACGCTGATCAATCTGGTTCCGAGATTCTTCGACCCTACCGCAGGAGCCATACTGATCGACGGCAAGCCTCTTCCGGAGTACACGCTGGCATCGCTTAGAGCCGAGATAGCCATGGTCACGCAGGACAACTTCCTGTTCAACGCCAGCGTGGAGGAGAACATTCGCCTCGGTCGCCTCGATTCCACTCGTGAAGAGATCGAGGAAGCCGCTAAGGCCGCCTACTGCCACGATTTCATACTGGAGCTGCCGGAAGGCTACCAGACGCAGATAGGCGAGCGTGGCGTGCGCCTCTCGGGCGGGCAGCAGCAGCGCCTGGCCATAGCGCGGGCTTTCCTCAAGAACGCCCCGATCCTGATTCTCGATGAAGCGACAAGCTCGCTCGACAACGAATCCGAAGCGATGGTGCAGGCCGCCCTCAACAATCTCATGCAGGGGCGAACCGTCATCGTCATCGCCCACCGCCTGTCGACAGTGCGCCACGCCGATCAAATCGTGGTCATGCAAGACGGCGCCATCGTCGAAACCGGCAGCCACACAACTCTGGCCGAAGCCAACACCGTCTACGCCCGCCTGCTGACCGCCCAATTCCAGCGCCCTGTCACCTGACACGCTCCCGAATTTCCATCTCTGGAGATCAAGACGTGGTTAGGACCGATCCGATCCATACGGATGCATGCCACAATAGTCTCAGCTCTGACTGAGGATGGCGTATGGCTGCCGTTGGAAACACTAATAGATTCAGCTCGCGCGTGTGCATGTGCACGTCCTATTTTGTACTCTTTTGAAGACCTTTTGAGGCATGGCCGACCACGAAAATTTGGAGTTAAGCAAGGGGGCCCAGCATCACTACATCGTGGCGGCGAAGCAGACTGCGTAAAGGGTGAAGTGGCTGAGCGAGTTGGAAGACGCCTGACAGGGTGGCAAGAGCTAACCCGGCAGCCGTCGTCAGCGAACCCTTGCCCGCAGAAAACCGGGGACAGAGTGAAGGACCAGATTGTTTAAGGGCGTTCAGTCAGCTCGAAAGCCATACGCAAGGAACGGTGCCACGCGGACGCCAACGTGCTGGCGCTCACATCCGCGGTTGTCGGGCGGTGGGCGTTGCGATACGCTTTTTGTGGGAATGTGACATCTATGCAGCAAAGAAAAAAATCCCACAAAGGCAGCAGTGGCACGCGAGTTTCATCTGCGAGGAATCGTCGGCGGCGGCTTGAAGATCGCCAGCTTTGCGGAGGAGGATGCAGTCCTGGTTGCGCGGCTCCGGCCACTGACCAGAGACTTCAGGCTCTCCCTGGGTGACAGAGCTTGCCTGGCCCTGGCCATGAGGCAAAACGTTCCTGTCCTTACGGCGGACCGGTCCTGGCAAAGGCTTAAATTGACCGGCGTGAGAATCAGTGCAATTCGTTAGGGTCGTAACCTTCCGGTGGATGGTTGGCTTACGCCAGATACGGTTGCGTCTGGACAATGTCATGACGCGCCTGATATCATTTCATTGAGTTGGCAAAGGTCGCCCAGGGGCAATGGTCCATGGCACTCCCGGCAAAGCGTCTGAAGACACAGAAATTCGATATTCGGTTAAGCGAAGAAGAGGAGGCACTCATCAGGGAAGCCGCGAAAATCCGCCGCACAACGCCTACCAGCTTCATTCGAGAACAGTCGGTTCTGGCCGCGGAGACTGTGATACACGAACAAATAAGGTTCGTTCTGACCGAGCAGCAGTGGCAAGCACTGGATGCCGCCTTCGGTCAGCCGCCACGAGTTCTTGCCGGTCTGAAGGGCAAACTAGCCGAGCCGGACGACTGGGATGAGGATTGACGGTGGTCGGCCATCCGGTACCGCTCACCAAAGAGCACAACGTGAGCCAATTTGAATGCGGAAAGCCACCGCTCACAGACTGGCTGAAAAAGCACGCCCTGCAGAGCCAATCGAGCGGGCACACAAAGACAATGGTCATCACAGACGAGAGCAACGCCGTAGTCGGGTATTACTCGTATTCCGTAATCTCCGTCGAACACGAGGACACAACACCGGAGAGGGTAAAGAAGGGGCTTGCCCGCTATAGCATCCCGGTATTCTTGATCGCTCGCCTGGCGATCGATGTTCACCACCAGGGCAAGGGGCTCGGCGGGCGTTTGCTCAGACACGCCCTTAAGCGAGCGGCTCTGGCGGCCCAGAAGGATGTGCCCCTAAGGGCAATTGTCGTAGACGCGATAGATGAGGACGCGAAGGCGTTCTATCAGCGCTTCGATTTTCAGTCATGGCCGGTGGACGGCCTGCGCATGTGGCTCATGATAAAAGACCTGGTCGCCACGCTCAAAGCTGTCAAATCGACTAAGAGAAAGCACGGGACGCCACAGGGTCGGCTTCAGTGATGTCCGATCATCTGGACAGATATTTGAGCTTCTTGACGGGCAAGCCTGGCTGACATTTGCGAGCGATGCCGTTCGCTATTCCAAATTTGATATAAGCCGTTGATGATCTTGATCACTCTGCCCAATTTTCAATGGACAGCCCCTTCACTCGGCTGAATTCACGAGTGCTATTGGTCACGAGCGTCGCTCCCAGGCTGCGACAGTGAGCCGCGATCATCAAGTCGTTAGCGCCGATCAGTTTACCCGCTTTATGCAAGTTTGCACGAATATCAGCGTAGTCTTCTGCAGCTGCACGAGCCCAGTCGAGCACCCGCACGTGCTTGATGAAGCCATCAAAGGCCGCACGCGCCAGCCTGGGCTTGCTGCTGAGCTTGATTCCATACAGGAGCCCAGCTTCAGTGACTACCGAAATAGCGATGCTTTCAAGGTCGACACGCCGCAGCTTCTCCAGCAGCTCAGGGTGAGACCGTTTCATGATGTATGAACAGATGTCCGTATCAAGCAAGTAGAGCGTCATCAGAGGGTCCGCTCCTGGAGCGGGAGATCCTCAACTCCAGACATGAAGTCATCCGGTGCAACAGGACCCTGAGTTAGATACTCGTCCCAGCTCGATGGGCGTGGCGACAAAATCAACTTCTCGCCATCTCGGCGGATGTAGACTTCGTCTACCGCAAACTGAAATTCCTTTGGCAGTCTGACGGCCTGACTGCGGTTCGTATAGAAGACTTTAGCTGTACGTTCCACGGCCGGTCTCCTCCCTGTATATGGCAGAGTATATACCCAAATTGTGCTATATGTCAACGTATATGGCACGGCCGAGGTAAGGTTTCGGCCAATACAGGTGATTGAACCCGGAAACTGTCATCCTCTTACGATGGACTTGAGCGGAGCGAAAGCGGTCCTGAGGGAGCCCTTCACGTAGCGTACATGGTGTGTTATGAATTCTTCCAATGCTGCGCGTCTTGTCCATGGATAAATTTCGTGAGCCGCATTCAGGTCTCCGTTCCACGGGTCAGCGAGGGGCTAATCAGGCTGGTCTCCACGAACTCGCGATTATAGCCATCAAATCCTGGTTTGTCTGCACGTCATTCAAGCTAGTGAACGAGGCACTGTGATCAGCGGCGTAGGCAGCCATCTGCTGAATAATCGAATTAACATCGGCAGCCGTCAGGTATGAGCCGTTGTCAAGCTCGAAGCGCTCGATAGCGTTGCTGCTCGCCGCCTGATTCACCACAGTGGCCGTGTCTGATCCTCCGTAACCTAC
>DATNRD010000240.1:0-3761 GCA_036703665.1 Candidatus Obscuribacterales bacterium | reverse complement strand
GGGGCGCGCCCCTGCCGCACTTGATGCCAGGGCCCGCTCGACGGCGGTCTGGTTGTCCACCTCCTTTTGTAGATGCGTGACCAGGTCGCGAGCTTTGGCGGCCAGGCTGTCGCCGGGGAATCTGTAGAGGTATTCGTTGTAGGTTGCCACCGATTCCTTGAGCTGCCCGTTCACCTGAAAGCAGCTGGCAAGGTTGAGCCATGCTGCCGGCCGGGTTGGTTCCAGCGCGATGGACTGCTTGAACTCTTCTATGGCTTGATCGTTGTCGCCCAGACGAGAAAGCGCCAGCCCGAGATTGGTGCGCACCGATGCAAGCGTCGGGCACATGGTCGCCGCTTTGCGCAAGACGTCGGCCGCCATACGGTATTTCTCCTCCTTTATGAGCTCGTATGCTTCGTTGGCAAGCAGCATGGCTTTGTACTCTTCCTGGGAAATCAGCCTGCCACCGGCAAGATAGCGAATCTTTCCCCAGCTCGTGGTGCGGTCTTGCTGTTTGTCTGACGATGCCTGGCGGGATTGATTCTTGAGCTCCCAGGGTCTGAACTCGTCAGGAGTCGTAGCCACCGCCGACGAGCCCGGTGCCCTTACCAGTGTTCCTGTTGTTACGCCGGTCGACTGCGCGTCAGTGTCTGTGGTGCTCGGCTGAACCGGTTTGTCGGTTCTTGCGTGAGGACCGGAAGACCCGGAGGTCGACCCGTCTGACTTGCCAGCCGGTGCCTTCTCGGTTTTCGCGGGCGGAGGGCCGGGCGGTGCTGGTGGCTGCTGGGAGGCTGCCGGCTGGGTTTCGCCCAGTTGTTGCTTGACGAACTGCAGGTTGGTTACTGCCGCGTCATAGGCTGCTGAACTGCCGGCTGTTTTTGCCAGGACTTCGGTGGCGCGCTCGGCCAGCTTCTTGGCCTCCTCATACTTGCCATCTGTGGCTGCCAGCGAAGCCAGGGTGTTGAGCGAGGTGCCCACGCGCGGATCCGAGGCACCGTAAGTCTTCTCCTTGATGCGCAGGATTCGGCGGTGCGTCTCCTCTGCCAGCTTGTAATTGGAATTGAGCGATGCGTAAGTGGCAAGCGACGGCAAGACCGAGAGCAATTTCTCGCTGTCCGGCCCATATGCTTTTGACCAGATCTCGACCACGCGCTTGATGTAAACCTCTGCCATCATCGGGTTGTTGCCTTGCTGATAGCAATTGGCCAGCCCGAACAGCGCATCGCCGACTTCCAGACTGTCGGGACCGAACTTCTTTTGCTCTATGGTGATCGCCCTTTGAAAGTAGTCGCCGGCTGTCGCGTAATCCTGCTCTTTCAGGTACAGATTGCCCAGGCAGTGATACAGCGTGCCGAGCCGCGGGTCTTCACTGGGGAAAGTGCGTGACAGCTTCAATGCTTCTTCCAGCGAAAGCCGGGCTGAGGAATAATCGCCTGAGTCCAGCTGTTGCTTGCTCTGCGTCATGAGGCGGTCGAAAGCCGGCGCAGCCTTTGGCATAGCCGGCTGCGCAGAATTGACCAGCAGGCATGCGGCAGCGACGAGAACGGCCATAGCAGGCGAGGAACGCTTGACGGTGCGCATTGGCAGCCTTCTGGGGAGCGGTGAGCGTCTGTCGATTTCCCATGATTATAGCCTGGAGCCCCGGTGCACTGTCCTGTGCTATATTGGTGCCAGGGCCACGGCACCAGAGGTGAGGGGCACTTACAGGTACCTGGCATCCCGGGGTAATTGCCGTTCTGGGTACCGTGGCTAACGTCTTTTCTGGGTACCGTGGCTAACGTCTTTAACGATCGTCCGGCAAAAAAGTTCAATCGCCAGACAGGGCAGCTGCTTGCAGCCTGTTTTAGCGTCTGACCGGCTCTGCTCGCCACCCGTGAAGCGCCACCCAGATTAAGATGGCTGGCGGGAATCAGCCCCAATACTGTTCGCTCAACGAAGCACTGGGATGGTACCCCGGCAGCGCAGGCCGGCTCACGCCGGCTTCTCCGTCGCGCAGCGACTCCGCATCCTCTGTATTGCTCCGTCGGCTCGTACCTTGCCTCCTTCGCGGCCCTGCTTCGAAGCGGGCAGGATGCCCGCGCCCCCAGGTTAACCGAACAGTATTGGAATCAGCCCAGGTCTTGCTGAGCGTCTATGGCTTTGTTGGCCAGGCGGTCCGCCTCCACGTTCATTTCGCGGCGCACGTGGACGATGCGAAACGAGGCAAAGCGTGAGGCGAGTTGCTGAGCCTTGCGGAACAGCGGAATAAGCCCCTCGTTTCTAACACGATACTGACCGTTCATCTGACGGACGACCAGCTCGGAGTCCATGCGCACCTCCACTTCCTTCACGCCCAGCTCCAGCGCCTTCTCAAGAGCCGCCAGAAGCCCGCTGTACTCGGCTACATTGTTGGTAGTCACCCCAAGATACCTGCCGATCTCGCACAGTGTTCGCCCGTCCTGCTTCAGCACCGCTCCGCACCCGGCCGGACCCGGATTTCCGCGCGCTCCACCGTCGGTATAGATGATTGCTGTTCCGTCTGCCATGTGCATGATTGTACAGTGTCTGCACGGCAGGCAAGCTTGCGGCGCGCAGACGGGCACGGCCGCCCGCTGCAAGTCGATCTCGAGGAACGCGGCGTCCATGGAGCAGCCTTCTTCGAGACACCGCCATGAAGGGCTTGGAAAACGCATGGGGGTATTCCACCCAGAATGGCTTGTCAGCCGGGTGTCCCGCTCGCGCCCCCTGGGATGGCGGCAAATTGCCTGCGCCTAGGCCATGGCGCCGGCTTCGCGTTTGACCATGTTTTTCACTGCCGAGAGGGCTTCGCTGAGCTTGCCGGGATCTTTGCCGCCAGCCTGTGCCAGGTTGGGTCGGCCGCCGCCACCGCCACCACAGATGATGGCGGCTTGCTTTATGAGGTTGCCCGCGTTGAAGCCTTTGCTCACCAGATCTTCGGAGACGGCTGCCACGAGAGAGACCTTGTCCGGGGCGAGCGCCGTCCCCAGGACGATGACGTAGTTGTTTCCCTGGCGGCGCATGTGATCGGCCAGTGCCTTGAGTCCGTCGGCGCTGACATCGGATATGGTGGCAGAAACCAGGCGGACATCCCCCATGCTCTCGGCCTGGGAAAGCAGCTCCGGCGCGCGGCTCAGGGCGACTCTTTCCTCGAGCTGCTGCATGGCCTTATCTTTCTGCTTCAGTTGCTCTTGCAGTCGATCCAGTTGGGTGAGCAAATCCTCGGGACGAACCTTGAGGCGCGAGGCGGCACCGGACAGGATTTGCATGTGTTGCGCGATGAACTGCCAGGCTTTCGGCCCGGACAGCGCCTCCACGCGGCGCACACCCGAGGCGATGCTGCCCTCCGAGATGATCTTCACCGGTCCTATCTCGCCCGTGCTTTTCACGTGCGTACCGCCGCAGAACTCGAGCGAGAATTCGCCCATGCGGACCACGCGCACGATGTCGCCGTACTTCTCGCCAAACATGGCGATGGCGCCCGTTTTCTTGGCCTCCTCCAGCGGCATCTCCACGGTGACCACCGGGTAGTTGCCGCGCACCCATTCGTTCATGAGTGACTCGACGGCAGCGATCTCCCTGGGGTCCATCTGGCGCTCGAAGGTGAAGTCGAACCGCATAGTTTCTGGTCCCACCTGCGAGCCTGCCTGCACTACATGCTTGCCGAGCAGCTCGCGGATGGCGGCATGGAAAAGGTGCGCGGTGCTGTGGTGCAAAACTGTGGCGTAGCGGCGGTCTTTGTCGACAATGGCGCGCACCGGCTCCTCGGGCTCGACCTCACCGGC
>DATNRD010000239.1:0-6455 GCA_036703665.1 Candidatus Obscuribacterales bacterium | reverse complement strand
ACTTCGACCGAGGCGGGATTCAATTGGGCGGCCTGCTCCAGCTCGTGGACGGCATCCCAGAGCTTGTTTTGATCGATGAGCTGGCTTGCCAGGCGCATGTGCTGCGCGTAGGCTGCCAGGTCCCCGCCCTGTCTCACAAGCGGAGCGGACGAACCGCTTAAAACCGGGGCGCTGGTCGGGGCCGGACGCGAAACCGACGGGGGCAATCCAAGAATCAGGCTGGGTCCGGTGAAGGCTCCGGCCATAATTGGGGTCTGCAGCTCGCCCTTATCACGCACCACCTCCTGCTGCACCTTCTGGCGCATGGAATTGAAGGCCTGATCCAGCGATATCTTGCCGTTGTTGCCCTTGAGCGCCTCGATGAGGTGGCGGGTGAAATAGCTGTTCTTGAGCTGGTCGGACTCCCAGGAGCGCTGGTCGGGCGCGCTGGATGAGATGACCAGGCTGCCTATGCCCTGTGCCACCTCCTGCGTGTTGATGTTCGAGCGTACCAGCCCCTTGTGACCGTGGTGGGCGCCGGCGCCGCTGTAGCAGGTATCCATGACGAGCAGGATGCGGCTGGTGTGCACCCGCTCCTTGATCATGCGCAGGAGCTGCCGCATTTCGATGCCTGTGGCGAAGAGTTTATCCACCTGGGTGTCGTAGGCGATCACGTAGTTGACGCCGCGAATGTCGGCTCCGGCAGGAGATCCGTGGGTGGACATGTAGATTACGACGAGATCGTCCGGTGCGGCGCCGTGGGGCAGGAAGGAGTCCCCCAGCGCGTCCATGATGTTTACCTTGGTGGCATCCTGGTTCACCAGAAGGCGCACGTGGTCAGGCGCGAAACGACCGAAATTGGGATCTACCAGGTAGTCGTAGAAGTCCCTGGCGTCTTTGCCGGCGTATTTGAGCTCCGGCACCTTGGGATCGGCGAACTGGCTGATACCTATTACCACAGCCCATTTGTCGCCGATGGGCGTGCCGCCGGTGCCTGCGCTCTTGGGCACCGCGGTGCCTGCGCCTGTGCAGAGCACGAACGCTGCCAGGGTAAGCCAGATCGGCACCATTTTAAAGCCGCCTTGCAACCGGCGCATTGGCGTTGCCAAACTCATTAGCCGTTCCCCCAAGCAGTGTCTGTCGCACCAGTTTATGCTATTTGTAAAAAGACATTCCCGTTGCCGGGATGATATCCAACAGTTGTTACCATGTTGCTCCTTAACTCCAACCGCACTCGCCTGTCCCCATCTACGGTGCGGCCAGGACCCAGCAGCGACGACCGGGTTGCCCCTGGCGGCAAGGGCGCTTTGCCACGACCGGTCTGCCCGGTCGTTGGCATGCTTTTTTGCCGGCCGGTAAGCCTACCGAGGACGATTACGTGACAGCCCCCGATGAAACGCCGTTGCACACCCCGGAAGGCATTCGATTCGAATGCACGGGATGCGGCAATTGCTGCCTGGCATGGCCGGTTCCTGTGACAAAGGAAGATTACGAGCGCATCGCCGCGCTCGATGGCAGCGCGCTGGCCTCTTTTCCCAGGCTCTTTCGGGAGTTTGAAAGCCCGGAGGCCAAGCTGGAAGCTTTCACGCATACGCTGGAGAAGCGAGCGGACGGACGGTGCGAGTTTCTCACCGAGGACAATCGCTGCTGGCTGCATCTCAATTACGGGCCGACTATGAAGCCGGCCATGTGCCAACTCTTTCCTTACACGTTTACCGAAACTCCGAGCGGCGTATATGCTTCCGTGAGCTTCGCCAGTACCGGGACTCTCTTGAATGCAGGGCACTTGCTGAGCGAACAGGAGGAACTGCTGGCGGAAAAATGGCGCCTTTTCCGTCATTTGTTTCCCAGGGTGGCTCCGGACTGGTCGCACATCCAGCTCATCGACGGCTGTCCGCTCGACTGGGACGAGTATTTGAGCCTGGAGCGCGAGCTTTTGAGGATCGTCACTGCTCAGGCGGCCAAGCGTATCGAAAAGCGCTTGCTCGACTGTGACCGCTTTCTGGTAAGAAAAGTCCCGCCCGGTACGGATCTCGAGAAACATCCGCCCATAGAAGCGCGTGCGAAGGTCGTGGATCAGATAATCTTGAGACACTTGTTCGACTTCTATGTGCCCGACGATGTCTTTGCCTGCGGCATCGACGATCTAGACGCCCAGGCGATGCTCAAGCAGCTGGTAGAGCCACCACAAGTGGTGCAGCTTGCCTGCCAGGGCGCCGAGTGCTCCTTCCGAGAACTCAACGAGTTCGCTATGGGCAGCCTCGATCCGCAAAGCGAAGACCTCCTGTCGCGGTTCGTGTACTGCCGGATTTTCTCCAAGCTCTATTTCGGTGCCGGCTTCGCTAATTTGAGCCTTCTTGCCGGGCTGCACCATCTGACCATCTTGATTGCGCTCATTCGCTTCAAGGCCAAGATCTTGACGCTCAGGAGCAACGGGCAACGCCCAGATTTTCTTCAGGTGGCGGAGATGGTCAGGGCCCTCGAGCGCAGGCTTACCCAGGTCGCCATTTCACGGCAGACGACGGCCGCGCTGGAGGTGTTGTTGACGAGCCCCGCGCGGGTGGAAAGAATCGTCTCCCTGGCCTATTGATGCTACGCTAGGAGGCATGCCGTTCGATTCGCCGGAATCTATCGCCGACCAGGCTCAGCCTGTTTGCCAGGAGGCGACCGAGGACCCCGCCGTCGGGCATGGGCAGGCGCGAGAGGAGCCCGGCAACCTCCTGTTGGCGGAGCTGAGGCACACCTTCAGGTCTTTCCGCCATCGCAACTTTCGCCTTTACTTCGTCGGACAGCTGGTTTCGCTCTCGGGCACCTGGATGCAGAGCCTGGCCGTCAACTGGCTGGTCTACCGGCTGACGAAGTCGGCCTTCATGCTGGGTGTGGTTAACTTTGCCGGGCTGGTGCCGGTGCTTGTGCTCGGCCTTGCGGGCGGTTGGGTGGCCGACAGAGCCGACCGCAGGCAGACTTTGCTGGTTATGCAGGCTCTGGCAATGCTGCAGGCGATTGCGCTGGCGGTGCTGACTTTCAGCGGGCGTCTGGAGGTCTGGCACGTGATTGTGCTTGCCGCTTTCCTGGGTGCCGTAAATGCTTTCGAGATGCCGGCCCGGCAGGCGCTGGTCGTGAACATGGTGCGGCAGGAAGACGTGGTGAACGCAATCAGCCTGAATGCCTCGCTGTTTCACGCCGCGCGTACAGTCGGCCCGGCGGCGGCGGGCATTCTGGTAGCCACCGCCGGCGAAGGCACCTGCTTTGCACTGAATGCGGTGAGTTTCCTCGCGGCACTCGTGGCCATCTGGCTCATACGCGTGCCGCGTGCCAGGGCAGTCGACCCCGCCGACCGGGAAGCGCTGCATGTAGCCGAGGCATTCAGGTTCGCATTCTCCACGCCGCACGTACGGAATGTGCTGGCTCTGGCTGCGGCTGCCAGCCTCTTTGGCATGCCCTACCTCGTCTTAATGCCGGTGGTGGCGTCCGAGGTACTGCACAGAGAAGTCGGCGCCCTGGGGGCGCTCATGGCCGGGGCCAGTGTCGGTTCTTGCGCCGCTGCTCTCATGCTGGCCAATCGGGCCACCGGTGAGCTGCTCCGCGCCGGCGTAGGTTATGCCTGTCTGGGCTTTTCGGCGGCGCTTTTCGCATTTGCTGTGTCCGCCAACTTTTATCTTTCGCTGGCGCTTACCGTTCCGCTAGGTTTCTGCATAACTTCGCAGCTGAGTGGCAGCCACTCGCTGCTTCAGCTGGCCGTTTCAGACGAGCTCAGGGGGCGCGTGAGCAGCATCTGGATGATGAACATGCTCGGGCTGCTTCCCCTGGGCAGCATTGTGGTGGGTTGGTTCGCCAGCCTCTACGGTGCCTCCACCGCTTTGGTCGGCTGTGCCGGGCTTTGCGCTATCTCTGCCGTGTTCTACCTGAAAAGGTTGCAGCCGTAGGAAAAGGCAGGCTGGCTCTTACCGGCCTGCCCTGGTGTGCATCAACTGCAGCCTGCGCCGAATCTGTCGGAGCAGTGCCCGCGCCTGCCGTGCATTAAGCCGCCTTTGCGGCTGCCCATGAGGTAGCGGCGCCGCATCTGCTGCTTCTGCTCGGCGGTGAAGATGGTGTTGGCATCCACCATCATGGCCACGCGAGCGTTGGCCAGGTCTGCCCTTACGGCGTTGATTTTGCCCTGGAGCGACAGCACCTGCTGTTTGTCGATGCTGGCCTTGGTGAGCTCGTCTTTGAGCTGGCGCTTGAGCGTCTTGAGCTCCAGCAGCTTGGGCTGCGCCTGGGCGGCCAGCTCAGCTCTCAAGGCGTGGAGCTTTTCGAGCTGCTCGTCGCTGAGCTTAAGCCGGTCTCCGCCAAAATCGGGGCGAGACGACGACGGCAGGTGGGCGACAACCTCGGCTCTGCCGGCGTAATCGGTATCTTCGCCAGTGGCGATATCGGAGGCAATTGCCGGCATGACCGCTGTAACGGCCGCTGCAATGAGGGCTGCTGCGCTTCTTGCTATGTTCATCTGAGTTCTCCTGCGAACAATCTTTGGGGATAACCATCCTCCACCCTTTCCTGCGGAGGCTTGCACCCTATAAAACGAACGAAGCGGCAAAAAAGTTCAAAGTTGGAAATTCGTCTACATCCCCTGGTGGAATTCCCCCGCCGTGGGAATTCCACGATGTACGCGCGGCCGGCTCCTTTTAGATAATCCGGCTTGACTGGCCAGATCGTCTTTCAGGAATCACTATTTATGGAAACTGGGTTTTTCAAGCGGGAGGCGGAGGTCTTAGGCGAGGGGCTCGCTGCCGGGTTGAGCGAGGTCGCGCAGACCACCTGGAGCGACCTTAAGAAGGCTGGCAGCCGTTTTGTCGACGACCCGCTGGACACCACCGCCCACTACGTCAAGAACCACTGGCAGGATGCCCTTGCCGGAGCCGTGATCGGGTTTGTAAACCCCAGAGGCGCCGCCAATCTCCTGCTGGTAGGCTGGTCGATGCGCGGTCTGGGCAGCGCCACGTACCAGGCCATGCGGCAGGCTGCCCGACCAGATGCCGACCTCGAGCAGGTGAAAGGGCAGCTTGCCGAGGCGGTCAGCCACGAAGGCACGGCGTTCCTGGGCGCTATGCCGATGGCTTTCGCCGGAAGCATTGTCGGCAGAGCCGGCGCCAACAGCATCTTCGGGCGCAACATGGCGGCTTACGACCTCTTGCGCGGGCGCGTCAAGCCGGCCGAGGTCAAGGCCAATTTACTGGAGATAGGCGACCAGGTCCGTCCACCCAAGGTGAAAAGGGTGATTACCGACCTGGATGGCACCACCTATCCGTTCAGCGACTACTTCGCCCCTGCCATAAGGGATGCCGTACCGGAGCTGGCTAAGAAAACCGGCATGACGCAGCCGGAGGTCTACAAGTCTCTGGGCGAAATTATGGATATGCGCCGCACACACGACTGGCCGTGGGTTCTGGAGGAATCTCGGCTGGCTAAGCGCTGGAAGGGAACGCCGGAGGAGTTTCGCGCGCAGGTTGTCGAACCCTATCATCAGCACCTGGATGCCTACCGGCTGAAGTACCTGCGGGCATTTCCCGAGGTTCTCGAGACAATGGCCGAACTCAAGCAGCGCGGCGTCCAGATCTACGCCTTAAGCGATGCGCCGGCCTTTATAGCCAAGGCCAGAGCGGAAGGAACCGGCGTGGCCAAATACCTCGATGGGCTCTACGCGCTGGAGACGCCCGAGGCGGCTCTTGCCGACGTGCGCTTTCCGCAGGCGCTGGAGCACGGCAGACAGCGTGTTTACAACTTCTTGCACTCCCCGTCTGACCTCAAGGTCACACAGGTGCCGAAGGCGTTTGAAAAGCCCGAAACCGGCGGCATCCTCATGGTGCTGGATAACCCGCCCCGCCTGCGTCCCAGGCAGATGCTCTACATAGGCGACAGCCGCGTTAAGGATGGCGGCGTCGCTCACAACGTGGGCATTCCCTATCTTCGGGCGCGATACGGAAGTGTGATCGCAGCCGAATACGAGGAAGTGCTCGCCACCTTGAGACCTGATTTCGGCGCTGCCGGACCGAAAGCCGCCAAGGTCTATCCGCCGATCATGGCGGAGGTGGCAAGCTATGCCGATATCCTCAAGTTCATAGAGCCCAAGCCGGATTATGCCAAGCTCACCGTCAACCTGGGCAGGTCGCTTGCCGTACCGCCGCGGTTCAAGTCCGCCCTGGGTTACAACCTCGTGCCGGGACAGACTGACAGGTAGTGCCGATTTTGTTGTAAGCGCTTCGTCGGGTTTCCGGCCGCTCGGCCGCGCGACGCGGGCGGTTTTCCGGGCAGCGTCGCGACCGCCAAGCGGGACCCCGCCCCTGCCAGGCTATTGCTATCCTCGGCGCTGTTGCCTCGCTGTACGTAGCTTCGGGACGTGCTCTGCTGGCACTCCGACGAAAATAAGCGAAACGGTACTAGAGAGCCTGTGCCGGTGCGTCCCATGGGACCGTGGCTGGCCGGCGTGGCGGTCG
>DATNRD010000238.1:0-13978 GCA_036703665.1 Candidatus Obscuribacterales bacterium | reverse complement strand
CACTCCAGCCATGTCATAGACACTAGCCGCCGGAGTCTCAGAAAGCAGCTTGCTGTCCCTCGAATACTGAACTTTTTCGCGCTTCCGCACGCTTTATGGAACAGGAACAAACCCGTTGACCTTTGCATCCCATTTTGGGATAGTAGAACAGAAGGACGTATGGAGATTCTCAACAAACTCTGCTTACGTGACTTCTCCAGGCTGCATCCTCGTTCGCGCAGGGCCCTGGCACGCTGGTTAGAGATTACCGAGGCTGCGCGTTGGCGCCACATGACCGACGTACAGGCAGATTTTGCCTCGGCCGAGGAGGTAAAGGGATGGGTAATATTCAACCTCCACGGAAACGCATACCGTCTGGTCACAGTCATCCGATTTCCGCAGCAGCAGGTAATCATTCATCAAGCAATGACACATGCTGAATACGACAGGTGGAAGCCGTGAGTGCTGCTCTTAAGAAGGAATACTTGACGCTCATCGAGCGGTTCCCGCTCGCTCCTATCCGCAGCAGGGAAAGGTATGAGGCGGCAGTCGGCATGTTGAAGGAGTTGACCGTTCCGGAAAGGATCGAAAGTTTGACTCCGGAGGAGAATGATTACCTGGACGTTTTAGCACAATTGATATCGCGCTTCGAGCAGGCGCACTGGCAGCCGCTCGCCAAACCAATGACAGCCAGAGAAGTCCTTGCCTTCCTCCTGAAAGAAAGCGGGACGACGCAGTCAGAACTGGCGCGCGCCACTGGTAGCGGGCAATCTCACATTTCTGAATTCCTTGCCGGCAAGCGCGATCTCAGCAAGGAGAACATCATCAAGATAGCCAGCTATTTCAAGGTCTCGCCGTCTTTGTTTCTGAAATGAACAGGCCATCGTCGCCATGCCCTAGCACTGGGCCACTTTCGGCCCAATGTTGGCTCCCACCTCCAATTGGTCGGCGCACCGAGACTGACGATTTGCAACGGACTAAGGATCGTCAGTTACTCGCATCCGGACGCCGCGTTCTACTGGTGACCCTATGGCCACCCTCTTTCGAGATGACCGCCGCCTCGTTCTAGAAGCCGTCGGAAACGGTTCAAAACCAGGGATTGCAAGAGGGCACCGAGCCTGGTATCGCTCCTGGGAGCGCCGGCATCTTGCCGGCAGCGGCGGCGACGGTTGATCCGGGCAAGCCGCCCAGAGGGCGGCGCTCCCAGGGATCGCATTGCCCGTTATCTGAACGGCATTGGGTCTAGATGCCCGGTAGCGCCCGCCAGGTGAAATCGGTCAGGAGCTCCCATCGTTTGCCGCTGTGGCGGTCTACCGCCTGAATTTGGCGTCCGTTGGACTCGAAGTGAACTTCCTTGCCATTGAAGCCCGGCAGGTGCACTTTCACATCGACCCACCGCAATGGGTCGCCCGGATTTACACTGACCTCAAACCTGGCAGTCGGGGCAGTCATCCTCCAGGCCGATGCCTTGCTCACATAGTCCTGAGCGCCAGGCTTGGTGGGGTCGTCCATAACATGAAAGCCTCTCGCACTGGTTTCCGTCGCGGTGCCGCGCGTGGTTGCGCCCGGCCTGCGGTTCCCGGAGAGTGCGTCGGTTATCGGGTCCGCTGCTTGCCTGAGCTTCTGGTTGGCGAGTCCGGCTATGCCGGTTTCCGACACAATGCCAAGCCCCGGTGTAACGAGGTCGTGAAGCGGCGCGCCGGTGCCATGGTTGGCCGGGATTGAGCCGAGTCCTTGCCTGAGGAGTCCTTCGGCAATTGCTTGACCTTGCTGAAATTTGCCAAGTCCGTCGAGACCCCTTGCCGGGTCATTAGACTGCCTCTGCGCCTGCACCAACGCAATGCCGCAATCCGCGCTGTCAAACGACAATTGCGGGAGCTCATTGGTATCCACAGCGCGCCCGCTGTTCATTGAGCGTGCGCTGCCCTCGAAGAGAAGATCGAGCGCGGACAGGTCAGCAACGGAACACCCGGTCGTCTCGTCCGTCGTTCGCTCCATCCGCGCATCGGCGCGACCAAATGTCCGACTCATCTCATCGTTCCCCATGACGTAAGTGCCTACTCCTGGCCCTGGTAAGGCTCCCCGACTAAACAGAGTAATGGCTTGCAGCCCCCCGTCAATTCACGAAAGCGCGTATCTGTGTGAACCGGCTTTGAACTTTCCTGCTCGGAAATCGTTGAACGGCCTGGTCGCTGCCGATCCGCAATCGTAGACTTCTAACATTGAACTGTCTCGAATCGCACAAAACAACGCAACTGAAGGCGCACTACGCTGCCGCATGGAGCAGTTCGGTAAGAACTGCGGGGCTGGACAGCAAAACCAGATGATTGCGGGGACGCGAGAACGCGACGTAATAGAGAGACTCTCTCTCCTCCTGGCGCAGCGCCAGCAAGTCGTCGTCAAGTTCGGTCACCACAGCGACCTTTCGTTCCAGACCCTTGAATCTGTGAACACTGGAGCAGAGCACGTCTCCGACCTGTTCCCTATTGTCGCGCGGGACCAGCCGGATGGACCCCGGCAACTTGAGACTCATCAACGCAGACCGCTCGATGTTCTTGGGCGTCAACACCACAATATCCCTGGGTGAGCATCCCTCTTTTATCAGGAGCTTGTGTAAAACCGAGCCCAGGCGCCTTTCCAGTTCCTCGAGCGAAGAATAGCGATACGTCTCCACTGCACGCCCCGGTGGTCCAAAGGCCACAGGGCACGACTCTCCGCGATAATGCTTCTTGAGAAAGTCGAAAATCTTCCGGGTGTTGCGGATATTGGCCGGCAGTTCGTAATGGACGTCCACGCCAGGCAACTCGCTGTACTTGCGATACAGAGCCTGATTATTGTCGTAGAAGATATACAGCACTGCCTTTCCTTGCGGGATCATGCAATGCTCCAGCGCTTCCCACCAGAGGGCCGGGAAATCCTGCCCTTCATCCACAACTATGGCATCGTACTTGTCTTCATCCGGGGTAGCCTGCATCGCTGCCTGGAGAATCCGCGGATATCCTTCTTCGAGCACCAGTCTGGTTTTCTCCGCAGGCAGATCCCACGAAAGATTTCTCGCTGCGCTGGAGCACACGGTGTGAAAGTTCGCAACCCACAGGTTCTCGACGCCCGCCACCGCCCCGGCGAGATGTTGGGCGAGCGGTTTGTTGAAACAGGTGAGCAGCGTTCGGAAGCCCTCGCCAGCCAGTCGCTTCGCCTTTTCGATCGCCAGCATAGTCTTGCCCGAACCTGCGCAACCTGCGATGGCCGCTCTTCTGTTGCGCCGTAGCCCATTGAGCACAAGCAGCTGTTGTTCGGTCAGTCGAATGATCTCCCTCTCCTCTTCGTTCAACTGGAGCGACAATGGGTTTCGAAATTCCACATCCTGAGCGACCAAACGATCTAACTCCGCCAGAACTAGCTTCCCGTCACTCCATGCCCCGTCCGCAAATTCCTCGTAATGCTCGAACACCTCTTCGATCTTGGACAATAGCCTGTCCATGTGTTCCGCCCCGATTATGATCTCCTGGGGAGCGCCCAGCCCGCACGCGCGAGATGCAATGACGACATCCGGGAAAGCAACTGCGTGAAAGAACCGTATTCTACGGTTTCTAAGGGTAGGTTGATCCTTGAGCTTGCGGATCAGTCCGTGCTTGTTGCAGACTGCCTGTTCGAAGGGATCTTTGATCCGGTGCGATTGGCCGTAGCGATCGACGGTCCACCACTTCTGCATCTTTCCGTCCCGGTGAACAGCCCCGCCTTTGACTTCAACCACGAGTATTCCTCTCTCGGGATGAGCTATGATGAAGTCGGCTTCGCCGTCCCGCATCTCGCCACCGCGAATGGGGGCTAGCCAGCGCACGCTGTAATAAACGCTCCAGCCCCACGGCAACTGTTCCTTCAAAGCGTTGTACATCCTGACCTCGGCCGACCGCCTCCAGTCACCGAGAACTTCCGGCGGCAGCTCCGCCGGATTTATCTTGCACCTGCTGGTCATAACCTGCCCTCTATGTCCCCACTGAACTGCTCGAGGTCCATGGTAGGAGGGATACACACAGCCCAAAATGTGTAATTGTGCAGTCGACGACGGCTACCTGCGTATTTCTACGAATCAGCACGTCCGTTTCCGAACACATCTCCACGCAGGCTGGGACACACACCACTGGCGGCCAGAGCAACCAGACGGTCATGAGCGAGCACGGGGAGAAAGTCAGATCCTCAGACGGTTCAGGAACACGTTCAGTTTCTCCTCGTGCCTTTCGCGTTTAGCCCATTCTTTGACACGCTCTAAGTCGACTGGGTGTTTCTGCGCGATCCAGACCGCCTGATCGAGACACTGGCGGTCGCTGAAAACGAAGAACGAAACCAGTCGATCCATGACCGACTGGGTAGGGGACAGCATGACGATTCTTACCCCGTACACAATCATGCTTCCTTCCGCAGCGATGGGCACGTCGTCTCCGATACCAAGAGGGCCGCTCGGAAATTCAACAGTGAAGGCGGTGTGTGGGTGAACAAAATCCTTGCCGTGTAGCCGAAAGTCTAGCTCCGCCATAGCCGCCGCCAAGCGGTCGTGAGAAGCAGGGGAAATGAAATCGAGATCGTATGACTCGTACTTGTTATTGGTATAGATGCTAACTACAGCGCCGCCGACCAGGACGGCTTCAATCTGGTGCTCCCGCAGCTTATCGACAATAATGGCCGCCAGCTGTTCCCTTGTTGTCTCCGGCGAGATGGTGCGTTTTCTCTTCATATCCTTTTGCCGGTTCGCCGCGGCCGTCGCCTTTGACGGAAATAGCGCTCAGTTT
Organism: Candidatus Obscuribacterales bacterium; assembly: GCA_036703665.1. Lineage (GTDB taxonomy): Bacteria > Cyanobacteriota > Vampirovibrionia > Obscuribacterales > Obscuribacteraceae > DATNRD01. The sequence continues at coordinate 9,212 of DATNRD010000238.1, read as the reverse complement.
GCTCCTGAGGCAAGAGCATAAGCATCCTTTCCAGGAGGCCTGTCAACTCTGTCTTAATCGCCAGTCGCGGATTGATTCGAAAGTTCTTCGTATTGCCGGAGAACTGGCTTACCAGGATACCGCCCGCCTCCAGCTTTTCGAGCTGGCGCTGCACGTTTCCCGCCGAAAGACCAAACGTCTTTGCAATGCCGTTGATGTGCCCCTCGCCATAATTGACGATGTAGAGAAGGCATTTTTCTACGGTTTTGCTGCCGAACAGGGCTTCATACATACATTTGCGCGGGCTGAGTTCATCGCCTTGTTGTACCCATCCAGTGTATAATTATACTTAATATGGGGATAAACATACGCTATTGGCGAATACTCGTCCTTCCACAGTTGCAGCTAGGCCGGGTCAAGCGCTGCCTCGCCAATGGTCAACGGCAAGTTAGCGGGCGGGTCGCCCGCGCCCCCAGGGCAAGAAATTTTTGGTGGGGGTCACGGTAATCCACCAAAGCCAAGCCAGTGCCCTTATACACACTTTCGCGGATTTACACGCCGCCCGGTTGCCCATAATATTCAGGGGTCCGCCGCGAAGCAGTTACTACCAAATTCGACTTCCGCTTGGGAGAGCGTCTAGGCATGGGCAGTGCGAGACGACAATCTTTGCCATACGCGTTCCGGTCCGGGTTATTCCTGGCTGCAGCGGTATTCTTCATGACCCTGGCACCCGCATCTGCGAAGGTTTCCGGCGACCCAACCAACCCGGTCGATGACCAGCAATTGAGCGAGCCTCTGAGAAACAAGGTCTACGAAGAACTGACGCCTCTAATCAAGGAAAAGGACAGGCGACAGATCGAGCTGAAGGAAACGCCACCGCCTGAAGCGCCGGAGACTCCGGAAAGGGACTACCAGCTCAAAGACCCGCCCTCGAAGATCCACGCCGAAGAAACACAGGGCGGGCTGGTTCCTTCAAAAGGACACCCGATGTCGGACGGCGGCCGCATACTTCCGGACGGACGGTATCAGTGGTGCGGCCCGGATATTGGATGCCTGACGGGTGTAACGCCTAATCCCTCATACGGGCAGCTGCCAGCCGATCCCCCCGCCGACGTCAAGGACGTTGGCAACGGCGCCATGATGGACAAGCTGCGCCAGGCGATGAACGGTTTGCCCATAACCAATTCGCAATTTGCAATTCTGGCCGGAATGGCCCCCCAGGCCGCCGTGGATCAAGCGCTCGATCCCAAAGGCTGGCGCGCCGCCATGAAGCAGATCCAGCAGACCCAGACGGCCCAGAGCGCCAATCAGCAGGCGGAGAGCGCCGAGCACAACACCGACTGTGCCTTCGACATGATGCGCGACTATCTAATCAACGTAGCCAACGAAGGCGCCGCCACCCCGGCATCCGCCAACCTGCCTTACAAGACGTACTCGCAAGCCATCTGGATGATTCAGCAAATGTACAAGCAATGCTACCTTCCTATGGCGCTGCTGCTGCTTCTGCCGGGCGCCATTCTCACCCAGGTAAAAGGACTCGTCACCTTCATGATCCTGGGCGGGCAGGACGAGGACGCCATCTCGCCGTTTACAGGCATCGTGCGCCCTATGATGGCGATTTTCCTCATCCCCGCCACTCAGCTCATCGTCAGCTATGTAATCGACATCGGCAATTCGCTCACCTACACCGTGAAAGAGCACATAAACATCTCGCAAGTCACTAGCTGGGCCCATGAGCAGACCTTCAACACCACACCTGACACCGCCGAGAACTTCATCAAGCGAATCCCCGATACCGGCACGCCAGATCCCACCAGAGGCAAGCTGGCAAGCGCTCCCGAGAAGCAAACGATCTTCGAGCGCCAGAGCCACATGACCGCATCGCTGCAAAACATCTTCAACACAATCAACAATCTGATCTCGCAGGGGCTCGTGATCCTCAACGGCTTCCAAATCATCCTGATGTGCTACCTCTTCCTGCTCGGACCGATAGCCGCCGCGTTCTTCGCGTGGCCTTCTGGCGTCGGGAGAAACCTTTTCAAAACGACTTTCAGCAACTGGATGGACGGCGTCGTGATTCTCGCCCTGTGGAAGTTCTGGTGGTGCATCGTGCTTTTGTGCATGTCCGTCAGGCTGTCATCAGGCAACGTCAACCCCACCGACCAGTTCGAGATGTACATATACACGGCGTTTATGGCGATTCTCCTGTTTGTGCCGTTCCAGCCGTTCGACTTCCGCCCCGGCGACATCGTCAGCCGCGTGCTGGAGAAAGCTGCCCAGCATGGAGGCGCGGGAGCATCTGGTGGTGGTGGCGGCGGTGCGGCCGGCAGCTCCTGCGGTTCCAGCAAAGCGGGCGGCGGCAATGCTCAAGCCAGCGGCTCCTCCGACAGCAGCTCTTCCGGCGGAGGCGAAGGCTCGCCATCTCAGAGCGATTCACTGGCGGGCGGCGCCGGCGTCCCCGGAGCGGACGACAGCGAAGGCTTCCTGCGTCACGACACGAGCGAATCATCGTCTTCCGAGCAGACGAGCATGGTGCTCGCCTCCACGGAGACCTATGGCAGCAGCTCCAACGTTCAGTCGGAATCTTTCGCAACAACCGAGCCGCCGCGCGCAGACGCGCCCGAGAGCTCGGACAATCGCAATCTCAACGTGGCAATGAACGACATTGCTCCACCGCCCGTTTCGGACCAGATGGCGGCTTAGTTCACCGGCATCCCTTTTTCTCGGCTCACACTTACTAACGGACCACCATGATACACAAGCAAAGCAACCGCTTACAGTTGAACAATCTCCACCGACTGTCACTTCCAGGGGAAGCAGCGGCCGTGGCAATTCCCACAAGGCAAGACGGGCTCCGCGTTGTCGGGACGAGATTCTTCGCTGCGCTCAGAATGACAGACGGGACGCTCGGCATGATAAATGGGGCACGCGGAACCACAGGACGGGCGCTGGCCATCATGCTGGTCGCCGCGCTTCTGGTGGCGGTTGCGTTCTGCGCAAGTGTGGCACCGGCTTTCTCTCAATCTTCCGCCAACGGCGAGCATTACTACAACACCTCTGACAGCCCGTTCATGAACGCCGAGCAGTCGGCGAAGAACAACCCCGACCAGAAGGACTACATGGACGGACCGGTCCAGCACGGGCCGCATGGGGAGGTCTCGGACAAGCAGTGCAGCTACTGCACCACCGGCGCCAACTGGCCGGCGGTCGTTCCCCCGACCTCGCATCAGACTGATCCGCGCAGCTATGCGGCCATCAAAGCGGTCAACAAGGCCACGGCAGCGGACAACCCGATCGTCGGGCGCAACCTGCTCAGTGGAAACCTGGCGGCAACGGCGCTTTCCGTCGGCATGCAGCAGGCCATTGCCCGCGCGCAGATGCCTGAGAGCGTCATGCCGCTGGCCAAGGAGATGCAGAACCAGCAGAACCAGGTGAACGCCGACAATGCCGCCAACATGGAACGCAACCAGGCGGGCTGCGCCATCGACTACGTGCGTACCTACCTCGAAAACTTTACCTCCAACGCCGGCAACAAGTGGAACCGCCTGCGCAACGAGCTTTTCATCCCGATGGCGATACTGCTGCTCCTGCCCGGCGCGGTGCTCGCCCAGGGCAAGGCCATCGTTGCGCAGGGGTTTCCCATTTTCGGACAGGTGAATCCCTTCGATGGCATCATTCGAGCCATCGTCGCCATCTTCCTCATTCCTGCTACCGCTCTGGTAGTGAACTATGGCATCGATCTCTCAAATTCCATCAACTACAGCATCCGTGATACGTACAAGCGCATATTCGGTTCGGACATGTACCGCGATGCGATGTCCGCTCACGTGAGAGCATTCCCGGTCCGCCAGCCCTCGGAAAACAAGAACTACATCCCGCGGCGCATGCCGACCATGAAGGAGCCGCTCGGAGCGGCTAATACGCCCTTTGCCAAAATGGAAGGGCGCAGCCTGAGTATCAAACTGGAAGACCCTGTAGCGGGGCTTTCGGAAGTGCCTGAAGACCGCGCCAACGAAATGGTGCCGTATTTCGTGAACCAGCAGCGTCTGGCATACAACGGTCTGAATGCCGGCCTTGCGACCACCTGGACGATTCTTTGCGCCTTCCAGATGGCTTACCTTTACTACCTCTGGTTCGTCGGGCCGGTGGTGGCGGCGCTCTGGGTCTATCCAATGAAGCAGCTCAGGGACGCGCTGCCCAACTGGGTGGACGGCGTCATCACGCTGTGCTTCTGGAGCCTCTTCTGGAACACGACGGTGCTCATCATGGCCTGCTTCAGAGGCGTGGACGACACGGGCACGGTCATAATGACGGCCCTGAACTTCCTTTCCACAGCCTGCGTGAAGTTCGCCTTCGATTTCTCCGGACTGGTCAAGGCTGCCGGCGCCGAAGCAGCGAAGATGGCCGAGAAGGCGGCGGCCGGTGGCGGCGCCAAAGGTGGTGGCGGCGGCAAGTCAGCGGCCGGACAGGGCGGCAAGAGCGCCAGCGCACCAGGAGCCTCGCCGGCCGTCAATCCCGGCAAGGCCCTGCCGGACAGCCACGCTTCTTTCCCCGGCTCTCATTCCAACAACAATAACAACAACTCCGCGCTTGCCTCCATGCACAACCTGAGCAACCTGCGCGGGTCCGACACGCTGAGCGAAGGCGCATCCCGCGCGCACCTGCTCGCGGCAGCCGATGCCGGCGGCTTCCCGGGCAGCTTTGCAGGAGAACGTTCAGCGAAAGGCGCCACGACAGGCTCCAGCGTTGCCGACGCGCTTGTGCCGCCCCCTCCAGGACAGGGTGCGACCGACGCAGTTGTTCCCGGCATACCCAGCATCAGCGGCCAGGACGTGGGCGAACTCTCGCCGCCGCTGCTTATGGACAGACTGCAGCAGGTATCCGCCATTGCCGCCTGGGACACCGGTGATGCGGATACGGACTCGGCTCTCTACACGAGTCAGGCGCTTGCGCTGGCAGGCTACAGCGACACCGCAACATATGGGTCGGACGCCAGCGGTGGGTATGTGGCCACCGGCTACAGCCCGGACCTCGGCATCGACACCGTAAACCCCACCACCGGGGCCCCTGTCCTGTCGACGACGGGTGCAGTCGCTGCTTACGAAGGATCCTATCCAGGCGGCATGAGCAATCGGCAGCGTGCGGACCTCGGCCCCAACAACCCCATGACCGAAGCGCAGCGCCAGCTCGCCGAGCAAATGCAGGCAGAACAGTCCGGAGGCAACCTCCCCGGACAGGCCAGAGGTCACCACGAGCGCAGCTTCGCTGAGCTGGCTGCTCTCACGGGAGCCGGATCAATCGACCAGAGGCTCAATAGCCAGGGTTCATTCGCTGCTGCCGGATCTGCGCGTCCGGGCAACGACCTGCCTCCGGCCCTGGTAAACGGAAACACCATAAACAATGCCTATGGGTCACGGCCGCCGGTCGATCAATCGCAGATCGTCAATGCGATCAATGCCCAGTACGATCTCGTCTACGGCGATGCATACCTGCAAGCCTCACTGTCGCAGCTTCCGGCCGACGATTCAGTCGTAGCTCAAACATGGCGGCAGCCGGCGGATACACAGTATCAGCCCGATCCGCAAGCTGATGCACAGGTTACCGCAATGAACTTTGCGCCGGACAGCCAGGTCAACTATGCTACCGACAACGGTGCCGGTTACAGCGTTGACCCTGGACAGACTACCATCACCCAGACTCCATACGGTAATCAGTACCAGGAAAACAATTACCCGACGCGCGAATACAGCACTCCGGTAGTCGAGTACGCCAACGCAGCCGTCTCCTCGCCGCCGGACGTGTACGCAGCCTGTGGTCTCTATGAGCCGGCAGCGCCCGTCTATCAGACTGCGGCATATGCCACGCCCGCGGACGCCGCCTACCAGGTTGCGCAAGCCCAGGCAGACGTGCGAGCCGCACGGCAAAGCGCCATAGCCCTCGCCCTCGGCCGTGCCTGCTCAGTCGCCCCACCCGCGTAAATGTGAGGCATTCAGCGACGATCGCCTAGCTTAGCCTGTCACGTCCAATGCTCAATCTCGCTCCGAGCGCCCTATCTGTCATTGCGAGCCCAGCGAAGAATCTCGGCCCGACCACCGTATCTGTCATTCCGAGCCCAGCGAAGAATCTCGGCCCGACCACGCGGCGCCCGTTCTGTCCGGCTGAACTTGCCGTGGTTGCTCCGCTTACTCCCAAGACACATGGCAAGCGGATGCACACCCAGGCAAGGACACGGGCTGCTATTGGATGCCGCGCAGGGCAGGACGCTACGCCAATCTGCGTATACCGATTTCCGAATTTACACGCCACCGCGCAACGATTATATTTCTTCCGCAGAACTGAGGGTGACCTCCAGGAGGAAATTGCAATGGCTGTCTTGAATTCGGTGGCCGCACCGCGATTCGTCACCGATGCAAAGCAAATGGTACTGGGGGCGATGGCCGCCTTGCTTCTCATCGTACTGATGGCAACGCCGGGAGAGTCCCGCGCCGCCGGCGAATCCACCGAGAAGTTCGATGCCATGACCTACTACGATCTCGGCAGACAGCACTTTCAGATGGACGAGTGGGCGCAGGCAATCGAAAGCTACTCGAAGGCCATCATGGTCGATGCCAGGTTCGCGCAAGCATATTACCGGCGCGGCGAAGCCTATTACTTTCTGGCGGAGAAGTCGAACGTTCCGAGGCTTTACGACCTCGCAATAGCAGACTTCAACAAATGCCTCAAGCTCGACCCTCGCAAATCACAGGCGAGACTCTACCGCGCATACTGCTACCAGAAGGTAGGCGATTTCGAGAAAGCCAACAAAGAACTGGAGAACCGCTCTCACAATGGCAAGACTGCCACATCGCCCACACCGAACTCCTGACCATTACTGATATGAGACCACCAACACTCCCACGTTCAACGCGTGCATTCACTTCCTTACTGCTGGCCCTGTCGTTCGTAGTTGCTGCCTGCGTCCCTGCCGTTGCGGAAGAGCTAAAGCCCGGGCGCGGTATTCGTTACACCGCCGGTGCCACCACGTCGTCCGGTTGGGAACGTTCACTGGTGGAGGGCACGCCCAATTTAGCGAGATTCTACTGGGCTCCAATCACCAGTTACTCGCAGAAGTACATAAAGGCACCGTTGCCGCCAAACGAGCGGCTAGAAACAGCAAGAAAGCTGCAGCAAGCCCCTTTGCGTGCACCAGGCACAATCTATGTGAAGCCGATCCACACGCCGTTGCCGGTTGTGGCTCGCGCTCCCGTGCACACTGCTACGGAAGTAAGCGCCTACGTAAAGCCTGTCCATGTCCCCCTACCTACAGCCAGCGTCGCAGCGAAATTGCGCGCGCCGGCAACGGCTGTGACATCCGCGCACGTTTCAGCCCAGCTCCGCAGCCAGGAGGTAAGCGGTGAAATCAAGCATTACGGTGCGGTTTCTCCAACAGTAGCTACCTACGCCGTATCTCATCCAGCTTACAGGCAAGAGCACGTGACAAGCAATTCTGCCCGGGCAACCACTGACGTTTACGGCCAATTGGTGCGCCAATAGTTTATGAAGGCTGTGGGGCGACTCCGCCGGGGCTGCTGCATAGCAGCCCCGGCAGGGGGGTGCCGCACTCCTAAGCACGCTTCATTTTCTTCCCTTCCTTGCGCACGATGTCATAGACCTTCTTCAGCGTCTTCAGCATGTTGTGCGCGTCTTGATTGATGTCGGCGGCAATGCCGGCGATGGTCTCTTGATCGTACGGAGGGCCGGTCACCAACGGCTCGAGTTTGGCGAGTTGCTCGCTGGCCTCGTTGACCTCGGATATCCAGTCCTTGAAGTAGGGCTGCAGCTCTTGCCTGACGTCGTCAGGAAGCGCGAGCTCCTTCTGTCCCGACATGAATTCGTCCAGATCGGTTTTGAACATTTGAATCAACGGGCGCAGTTGGCTCATCGCCAGGTCCACGCGCTTCTTTTTGGCCGGCAGCACAGGTCCCACCTGCTGAAAACCCACGGGGATCATGATCACCGTACCCATGCCGACGACTTCTGGCTCCTGCTCGATGGAGATCTGCCTCATGGTGACCTCGTCGTGCAGATGACTGGAGGCGGTGATCAAGTGCTTGACGTCCAGGTTCAAAGTACGGATGTCATCGAGCGTGAGCTCCACCTTCTGCACGGCTCCCTTGAGCGGCTCAGTCTGTTGAGCCTGACCGGCGCTATCGGTTCCGCCAGCCTGCGGTTGTGATCCCGCTGGTTGGGCGGCAGCGTCCGACTGCGGCTGGGATCCCGCTGGTTGGGCGGCAGCGTCCGACTGCGGCTGAGATCCCGCTGGTTGGGCGGCAGCGTCCGACTGCGGCTGGGATCCCTCCGGTCGGGAGGGAGCGTCCGATTGCTGCTGCGAGGACTGTCCGGAAGGACTGTCCGCCGGCTCTTGAGCGCCGACGAAAGAGACCGCCGACGACAGTAGACCTACCACTGAAAGCGCCGCCGCTGCAGCGCCCATCCTATTTCCAAAGAGTGCACTCGCTTTCTTGTTCAACCTTAGATCTCCCAATCGCCACAAGACCTCCACGATAGCACAAAGTGAATTGCCCCCGGCCGACTGCCAGCGGTCGGCGGCGACATCGTGAGATCCTGGGGCGCGGGCATCTTGCCCGCTTCGAAGCCTGGCGCACGGACGCCGGCGCTCCCAGGGGTGCCATCCGAATCCGTCGTGGAGCGCACGGTATTGCGCGCGATGCCGCCGCTCCCAGGGAAGCGGCTACCGCGGCGCTGTCGCTGGCGCAGTCCGTAATCCGCCGCTTTCATACACTCTTTCGCTGATACGCATCCGCGAATTTACAGCCGGTGCGCTTCTTCATATTATTGGGTACCGCAGAACTCAGCCGCACAGCGACACCCCACCATGCCAGACATCAGCTACGAGCAAACAACATCTGCAGTCGACATCTTCGGGACGACCAGCGGTGAGGCTTCGTCCGGGCTCACCGCCGGCGATCTGCTCGCCGACCCCTGGACTACCGGCTCCGATCCTTACCAGCTTCTACCGAATCTCGAGCTCTTCGATTCGTCGCAACCAAACTTGCCAGTCGACAGCAACTCGACCTTCGCCACGCCCAACAGAGTTGCACCTTATCTATCGGCAGACTGCTCGACAAGTGGGCGGGACGCCCGTGCCCCCAGGAGCATGCACCAGGAGGATCAGCTCTGCTTCAGCGACATCTACAGTGCTTGCCAGGGAACACCGCATTACACCCTGGATT